>JAPPDN010000600.1 GCA_028824575.1 Candidatus Poribacteria bacterium
TAGTGTGCAGCCAATTGCGGAGACATCTTATCTGGTGGTGTATCCATATCGCAACCGGCAGTGATGAGAAGAATCAGGAAAATAAAATAAACTCGCATATGCCTCCAACCCCAGGCCCGGTAGGTTTGGTTTCCTAACCGAACCGGATTCTACGCGGAAACCTTGATGACTTCAAATCCCTCTTAAATCCCGTCTCGGCTCCCAGGCCCGGTAGGTTCGGTTTTGCGGTATACTCACCTACCCCAGGCCCGGTAGGTTTGGTTTTGCGGCGTACACGCCCATATGCGACCTGCATCCTAACCGAACCGGATTTACCCAGGGCCGGTAGGTTCGGTTTTGCGGTGTACTCACCCCGGGGAATGCCCATAAGGCATTCATACCGTTGATTCATGCGATCTGCATTCCCAACCGAACCGGATCCTACGCGAAAACCTTAAAGATTTCAAAACCCTCTTCAGTCCCGTAGGGGACGGCATGTTTATAGCAGCGTATAGCCAAAAAACCTAAGCCCCGTAGGGGCGGCATTTGTAGAGACATTCCTACAAAATGCCGTAAAAAATCGCTAAATTGACACCTATGGGGCGGTTTCCTAACCGAACCGGACCTCCGTAAAAATTATCCGATTAAATTCTTAAACTTCATACGAAAAATCTTCGCAATAAGTAGTTTCGGGCTTGGTTAATTTCGGTATAACATTTGTGTTAGGATAATTAGAATTTTTGAAACCCGTTTGGTCAGTGTATTTCAAATCTAAAAACCTGTCAATTTTCTTGGTTTTCTTTCAAATTCTTTATCTCACGTGCTACCCGTCCTAAATTACTTGAAAGCCCTCGCATTTCATCACGAATATTGCGAAGCCAACTTGAAATTTCTTGTGTCTCTGTTCTTGGACGGTAAAGGCTTGAATAAAATGGTATTCTAAAAGTATCAGTGTGTCTTATACCAAATATATCCTTATATTCTATTTCAATATATATGGACTCAAATCTGTTTTTGTCTGTTATAACAATGTCCATCATTTCGTCAGAGGTTCTTGAATTAAATATGTATATCATTCTTTCTACGTTTGGTTCAAGATATTTTACGGGGTAAGCCTGTTTAATAGCAATTTTGTTATATTCAGACAAAGTGCTTTTTGTCTCTATTATTTTGTAATTTAAGTCTTTTACAGGTGTTCCCCCAATGTTTTTGACATGAATGGTTGCGTGAAATTTTGTATTACCGAACAGTTGGCTGGAGTCTCCTGTTCTAATAGAATCTTCAGGTTGGTGTATAAAATTAGACATATACACATCTACTCGTCCTCGTTCCACTTTAAAGTATTTCCATACTGGAAAGGCTGTTATAATTAAAGCTAATACTGATATTGTGATTGCTATCATAAAAATCCTAATCCTAATTTTTTGTGTCCGAAACTACTAATCCCAATTTCTTTTCTCATTTTATCCTTTTATCTTTCGTTGAGCCTTGCGACAAGATATTCCTGCCCGCGTTCACCTTTAACTCTGTTACAATGACTACAGAGCAGTTGTAGGTTATCAATATGGTCAGTTCCCCCAACGGATCTCGCGATAATGTGGTCTATCTCAAGGTGTTGGGTTTGGAAATGCTCACCACAACCGTTGCAATGTCCACCTTGCTCTCCATATAACTGGGTCTTGTTTTCAGGGGCGTTGTATCTCGGAATTTCGCCTAAATCCGTGCGGTTGGGTACATCATCGCGAGCGATAATATCCTCAAGCAATCCCTGATCGCCTTTGATACGCTCGACAACCAACTCGGCGGCTTTCACTGATATATCAATACCTATCCAATCCCGTTGAAGTCTATCCGCTGCGACAAGGGTTGTGGCGCACCCACAGAACGGATCGAAAACGACATCGCTTTCGTTAGATGAGGCCTCAATGATTCTATTGAGTAAAGCAACGGGCTTTTGGGTTGGGTAGCCTGTGCGTTCACCATCTCCAGAAGCAAGATACGGTATATCTGTCCAAATGTTCCCGACAGGTTCACCGGAGTATTCGTCAGCGTAAATCTTGTATCTTGGCTTTCCGCTTCTCGTCCAATAGATTAGGTATGGATTTTTGGCGATTCTTTCATCAAACGTTGATTGATTCCATCTCCACCCAATATCAGAGGTTACAGTTTTGTCTCCTATTTTACGAACTTCTCCTGCACTGGACCTATTTGAATTCTGTTCTAATGCTACATGCTGAAAACGACGACCCGTTTCGGTTTCTACATGCGGAAATTTCTTGTTTAATTTTTCTGTATCTAACTGTGAGGTTACTCTATTAGCCATAACACGCGTGTTGTCTTTGGCATAGTAAAGAAGATGATCTGATATAGTGTCAACGGCAGATTTTGATAGACTATGTGCCGCATAACGTTTCCATGTTATGTCTGCTAAAAAATTTTCCTTTCCAAACACCGCATCCATCGCCAACTTCAGATAATGGCTCATTGTCGGATCGCAGTGTAGGTAAATTGACCCTGTATTCTTGAGTATCCGCTCCATCTCCAGTAACCGAACCGCCATGTAAATGAGGTAAGATTTATCGGAATCCGTCATAGCCGCATGGATAACTCGGTTGAGTGCGGGGTGTTTTGTCTCAATTAGATCAAGCCAAGCAGCATCAACATCATTAAGCGTCCACGTATCTTTGAATTCCGCACCAGCAGCTTTTGAACCTATAGGGGCTGCGTAGTTCGTCTTGCTATTAAATGGTGGGTCTAAATATATGAGATCAATGGACTCACTATTTATCCCACGCATTATAGGTAAATTGTCACCCGTGAATATCGTCTTTGACTTAATATTCATGGTTTCCATACAAAACAGCCTTTCATAACCGCACAGATTCATTCACAAACTTTGTGAAAATGCACTCAAGGTTTCGGTATAATAACAGTAAGTTAGTGCAATGCAACTCCGCTTTGGACTTAAAGGGAGGGTCTCCTAAAAGCCTGTCAATCTCGCTTTCAGTTCTTCTTTCTGAACAGGTTGCGCCAAATCCATGAGATAGATGCGCATGTGATCCGAACGGTCAGAACTAAATACCAGCTGCTTGCCATCGCGTGAGAGGCTCGGTTCAAAATGCGCACCGATATGGTTTGTCAGTTGGGTCTTGTTCGTTCCGTCAATGTTCATCATCCAAAGCGTATAATGGTTATGTGCGTTTGAGACATAAATAATCCGTTTACCGTCTGGACTGAAGATCGGGTGATAATGGCTTGCGTCCGAAAAGGTTAACTGATTCGCTGCACCACCTGCCGCATTGACAATGAAAATCTGATAGATGTTCTCTACCATTGAAGAGAAGGCGATCTGCTTCCCATTCGGCGACCATGTAGGATGTCCGTCATCCACATCGTTACGCGTCAGCTGCGTTTTATTGCTGCCATCGATATCAATGACATAAATTTCTAACGTATCGTTATTTTCTGTGCTCCCAGGCGTGCTTGGGGCTTCCTGTATAGGTGCTTTGGATTCAAAGGCGATTTTTTGTCCGTCGGGTGAAAAGACGGGGGCGCGGTCGGCACCATCGGCATCAACCAATGGACGTTGGTTTCTGCCGTCAATATCCATGAGATAGATGGAAGCACGACTCGGATCAGAACCGCTTGCCTGGACAGGTGGGAGCATCATGCCCCCGCGAGTGCGTTCTGTAACGAAGGCGATTGACTTCCCGTCCGGTGAAAAGGCAGGCATATATTCGTCAAGTTCGTCGGTGTGTGTGAGTTGGCGAAGTGAACGATCCGTGAGGTCTATAAGATACAATTCGGCGTTTTGGAGACGATTTGATGCGAAGGCGACCCATTTTCCATCCGGCGAGATTGCCGGACTATAGTCATCGTTGTACTTCGCAGTAAACGTCATGATATTCCCTTTTTCGGTAAAAGTCTGCTCATAATCGTCGCTGCCTTCGGTACGGAGGCGTTGGACGTGGTAGGCATCACCAGTAAGCCCCGCCAATTGAAGGAGAATCTCTTTTTTCGGAGAATCGCTGAGCAGGTTTTGAAACTGGGTAACCGCAAGAGAACGGTCACCATTATGCCAATAGACGCGCCCAAGTGCAAGTGCTACTTCTGCACGTTTTGGTGCCAACTTCGCGGCACTTTTGAAGGCGTTACTTGATTCCGTCGTATCTCCTAATCCCTCATACACCAAACCGAGTTGATAGTAAGCCTCCGCATTGGAAGGATTTTGCTTGAGTGCTGCCTCAAACTGCTGAATGGCAGCAGTCGTGTCGCCCGTTTCAAGAAGTGCTTTGCCGCGCTTAATTGTGGCATCTTCACCACACGCGAGCAGCACTAAAAATATAGAAATGAATAGGTAGAAATAGTTGTTCATTGACTTTTTAGTGGTTATCAGTTACAAGGAGTTTTTGATAATCCGAAGGTCTCTTTCGGTTAAAAGAAAGACTTTATATATCAAGTTCCCTCTTAACTGATAACTGACAACTGAAAGATTTTTTGAAAAAAAATCGTACTGAAAACTGTTCCTCCGATCGCTATTCCTGTGTCACACGCACTCGCTGGTTGGCGGGTCTATTATGACGTGCTTGGGTATCTCCGTTCACCCATGTAACCTGCAAAGTCTCAATCTGTGTAGTATTTCCTACACCGAACTCAGCGATGAAACTGTTAGTGGACATGTAACTGTCACCGGCGTAAATCTCTCGTATCTGTGTCCGATCCGCCGTTTTGAGTTGAATCTTCGCGCCGATAGCATTGCGATTCCCGTCTGCGCCAACCAGTTCAACATGCAACCAATTGTTGCGATTGCCGCCGTCATTGCGCAATAAGGTCGGGGGCGCGTGATTATTGACGATAAAAATATCAACATCGCCATCGTTGTCGTAATCTCCAAACGTCGCACCACGCCCAACGCGTGTAGCCAGTGCTGCAATACCTGTGCTTTCACTAACATCGGTGAAAGTACCATCGTCATCGTTGCGGTACAGGGCATCTGCTTGTGGAATAAGCACTTCTGGATTCTTCAGTTCTTGGAAGGTACTGCCATTCGTAACAAAGATGTCCAAATCGCCATCGTTATCGTAGTCGAAAAGCGCAGTGCCCCAACCGATCTGTTTGATGCCCACCTCAGCCAGCATCGCAGAATAGGATTCATCCACGAACCGGATATGCTCGCTTGCAGCGTCTTCTTTCAAAAGATTTCTGTAAAGCGCGTTTTCTTCATCAACCCAATGACTCATAAAGAGGTCAACGTCTCCATCGCTATCGTAATCACCAGCAGTCAATCCCATAGAACCCCGAAAATCCGCCGCCCAGGATTCATCACTAACATCCGTGAAAGTACCATCCCCCGCATTGCGATAGACATAGTTCACAGAGGTGTCATTTGCGACGTATAGGTCCAAGTCGTTATCATTATCAAAGTCGCTAAAAAGGCACTGCATACTTCTACCACCCGGTGCCGCTATCCCTAATTCGGCAGTTGCATCTCTAAAGGTCCCGTCTCCATTATTACGGTAGAAAACATTATCCTGCGGCGCAAAGACATGTGGATTCAGCGCGCTCGGCACCGGTTTACCAGATTGTAAAGACTCCTCCTGCATCTGCTCAAGTTTCTCTAAATCGTAGGTAACATAGTTGCAAACGTAGAGATCAAGATCGTTGTCGCCATCAACATCTGCGAAAGCAGCACCCGTGCTCCACAATTCACAACCGACATCGGCAGTTGTGGTCACATCCCGAAAAGTGCCATCCCCGTTGTTGCGATACAGGACGTTCGCGCCATAATTCGTTACATACAAGTCAATATTGCCATCACCATCGTAATCTGCGAAGACACACCCCATGCCGTATCCTTGATGCCCAACACCAGCAGTATCGGTAATATCTGTAAACGTGCCGTCCCCGTTGTTGCGATAGAGAACATTTGTTTTGCTATCGGGATGAACATCTTGTACAAGTGAATGGGGGATATTGACAACGTAGAGGTCAATGTCGCCGTCGTTGTCTATATCAGCAAAACCGGCACCAGACCCCATATCTTCAGGGAGTAGACTGGAACGCGTTCCGCTCGAATGTTGGAAATGGATACCCGCTTCGTCCGTGACATCAACAAAGGTAACAGCGTGTAATGTCATGGGTGTTAAAACGACTATCGCAAGCGTAAGCAAGAAGAAACGCATATCAGTTTTAATAGTTTTCAGTTATCGGTTATCAGTTATCAGTTGTCAGAGGAAATAGTTATCAGTTAAGAGACAACCTGTGGCGGTTATAG
>JAPPDN010000345.1 GCA_028824575.1 Candidatus Poribacteria bacterium
TGTCTTCTCATGTGTCAAGTCGGGCTGGCATAACGCTGACCATACCAGAAATGAATGAATTGTTGCGAGAAATGGAAAAGACACCACATTCGGGCCAATGCAACCATGGGAGACCAACTTACATCGAAATGAAACTGGCAGATATCGAGAGGCTATTCGGTAGAACCTGAAAATAAATCAAGCCCAGTGGAAATCTATCGAAGTATACTTTGTTTACTCCCGACTTTGACACTTTTGTCCTGATTTAATCTCGTTCCCTTTCCCTGCAACCCCATTCCATCGGGTTTGCAGTTGTCGACCAACCTAACAAACAGTTTGTAGAGCCTCATTATATATTTACTTGCAATTGGCAAAAACTTAAGGCCTACTCAAGAAAAAGATATCATAATGTTCGTCTGCACCAAGAGATCACCACTGATCGACAAGACTCCCATACAGATTGTCCAAAGTTACCGCAATGAAGATGTAAGGCCAAGACACAATGTCATCAGGCATATCGTGAGGGTCTTTCTGGTCCAGAGGAGGTTGAGCAATTGTCAAGACATGAAAATATAGTTCATTCCAAAATAAGGCTGTGGTCTGCAAATTTCTCCCCAATAATCACTCTAATAGTGACCATTTTCCCGCATTAAGGCATCAGAACGGTTTTGGGCATTTCTCAATGCTGTTGAAACGGTTTTTTGACCAAGTAGCATATCATGCAATTCTTCCCCAGCAATATCAATGATACTTACAATTTCAGGTACCGGTGGTCGGGGCCAAACTTGCAATACTCCTTCGCGAGCCATTTTATCGACAATAGTTATCAGAGGTGATATTTGCTGAACTTCAGGGTCGCTGCTAACACTGAATCTTGGGCTAACCAAACTGCCGTTTTCGATATAAAGTTTTATTGCTTGGGCAGAAGTCAATGTAACCAAGGCATCCCAAGCTGCATTGATTCTTTGCGAATCGATATTTGATGGTATGGCAAGAGCATATCCTCCAACAGGAGCTATTGGATATCCATTGGTCCCAACCGGGTGGGGCATATATTCTATATTATTGTAGGCTTTTGATTCCTTGTTTAGTTCAAAGAGTGGAGCCAATAACGTTGCCGAGTAGGCCATGGCAGACTTGCCATCCGCAAAACACCGAGCTCTCTCGTACCAAGACATGCTTAAAATCTCATTTGGTGATACATTGAGCAATTCCAATAAATACTCTGCTGCTTCCCTTGCTTCCGGAGAATCGAATTTTGGGCGAAAACAACTGCCATCAACATTTTCACAATCGAATCCCCCCCATTGTTTTTCGTAGATCAAGTACCGGTTGGCCCAACGCTGCTATGATAAACAGGAAGGAGTGGCCAAGCGGTGTACCTCGGGCGGCATTCCAAGCAATGCCTGCAACTCCCCTGTAGGGATCATGCAATGCCTTGGCTGTGGCAATTGTTTCCGAGATGGTACTTGGAGGTTTCAACCCCTTTTCCTCTAGCAAATCCCGTCGGCATACCAAAAGTTCAGGTGTCGTTTGTACGGGAATTCCATACTGTCTACCCTTGTAACGTGTACTTGCCAACGCGACCGCATGAAAATCAGAGAGATCAAGGTCACTTGCCGTTACAAATGAATCCACCGGTAGAAACCGGCCTGCTTCTGCCATTTCCCCAAACCACGGCAAATCACAGGCAATGATATCATAGCGCGACACGCGTGCATTTGCATTGTTCAGTATTTCTTCGCGAAGGCGATCGATGGAAAGTGCACGACTCCAAATTCTAACACCAAATACAGTCTCAAGTTGCTTTCTTAATGCATGCATGGCCATGAAGGTTGGGTCCGCATGAACCAATAGTCGTAGTTCTCCACGAATTGGAAGTTTTGAATTGTAGACCGAAAGAGGGGGTAACGTATTGCTACCAATGTAAGATGAACCAAAGTAGTATTCGTTGTGGTGTTTTTTTAATCCATCAACCGGCTCGGCAATTCCACCAACTAGAGTTCGTGCCCTACGAGTGAATTCCTGCCATTCCTGAATGAGTTTAAGTGAAGGGTGAAGGGAAAATGATTTCCCCGTGGGCGTTTTGGGGCGTCTTATGATCAGACCACGTTTTTCTATATTTGCAAGTGCACGCTTAGCTGTTCCATAGGACATGCCAGAAGCCCAGACCAAGGAACTGCTGGTAGACAATTTCCCACTAATGTGGTTACGCATTAGTTCTGTGAGAATCCTCATTTCACTGTAACCAGTCTTAAGTGAAAGTGATAATTCTGCTTCACTCTGAAACTGATCGATGAAATCAAGCAACTTGGAAATTTCCTTGCTGGAAACTTCTGGTTGCCAACGCCTGTCTTCAGTTTCGTAGGGACCTTCCGGCTTATTCCTGTAGTACATTGAAAAAAGTGCTATCGCATGAAAATCCACAACGGATATTCATTGTAAGTTACGTGTTGTTACAGCCAAGACAAAGAAAAAACCAAATATTATTTTGACCCAAGTACTCAACTAATTCAATTTTTTCCTTAAGGGTATTCAAGGAGGTCCGGTCTGGCGACGGGCCAGTAATGGGCCTCGTCTGGCATCAACATCAGAAATTATTTGCCGTCGACGTTGATTTTCATCAAAAATTCTACTTCCTGTTTGGAACATGATCACGACCATCAGCAGGACACCAAGATATAGTTGAACCATAAAAGCTGGAGTTACATTAAATACCAAACCCGTGTTCAGGAAATTAACCGTCAAGGTACCAATTGCAGCACCGATTACACCTCCCTTACCACCCAAAATTGATACACCACCAATAAATGCTGCAACAGTACCGGCAAGAAGGAGATACTGGAGTCCCAAGGCCTGGGCTGTACCTGATCTAAGACCAATGATCACACCTCCAAGGCCGGCACATAATCCTGAAATCGCAAATACGATAATCATTGGTCGCTTCAGGTTTACACCTGCGGCAAGCGCTTCCTTTCTGGCACCGCCAATGGCGTAGATTTCACGACCAAATCGAGTATAGTTCATGAAAATACCAACGAGAATGAACATGAAAATCACAAGAATACTTGCAGGTGAAAAGTAACCGAACATCTTCGTTGTAATGAAGTCCGGAACTCTGAAATCCGTAAGCATCACGGTTTTTTCCTCAGCTGCAAACAAGGCAACCCCCCTGAGCAGCATCAATGTTCCCACAGTAAGTACGATTGCCCGAACACGAAGATAAGCAATGAAATATCCTTGAATAATTCCGATGGTAGTTGAAATTGCTACTGCTATCAAGAGTGCTGTTACCGCTCCCAGACTATCGGTAAAACGAACGACAATCACAGCTGCCAAGGCAGCATTGGAACCTATCGAAAGATCAATTTCACCGGCTATTATGCATAATGTGAGGGCAAGTCCGACGAGTCCCAGCACAGCAAAGCGTTCCATAACGGCAAATGTTGTTCTGTGGGTAGCAAACAGATCGTTGGTAAAAGCAAAATAGCAATAGACACAAACCGCGAGTAATATGGCAAAGGCCAGATCGTGGTTTTCAACAACCCAATTTTTTATTCTACTCACTTTTACCCGTCTCCTATTCCTGAGCTCTGGATCCACGTCGAACAAGTGCGAAAACGATAATGGAAAACACGATCATGAGACCCACTGCCAATACCCGTGGTCCGCTGTTGAAACCATGCAGGACCATCATGTTGTCAACCGTGGAAATAAATATTGCGCCTAAACTGGTTCGGAGTGTTGAACCAAATCCTCCCATGATCGAATTTCCCCCGACCATGACTGTAGCGATAACCATAATCGTCATATCACCGGAAGAACCAAATTCCGAAGAGAAATAATTGACATGTGCACTAGATACCTGTGCCGAAAATGCTATGGCCACGAAAGCAGAGCAAATGGATGCAATAATGCAAACCTTGATGGCCATTGAAAAATTTTCATGACCCGTGGCTTTCCCCGCGGCCCTATTTGCACCGATCAGATAAACCTGTCTACCAAAATTTGTATAGCGGAGAACACATTCGGCAGAAATTGCAATTAGAATGAAGGCAATCGTTATATTCGGCAAACCTAAAAATGATCCTGTTCCAAGCCATTCCGCACCATGAGGCCTGCGAAATGAAACCACAAGGTTATCACTCCACCAAGAACCTAATCCAAATAATAGTCCTGCGGCTCCAAGAGTAACCACGATGGGATTGCCTCCGAGCCCGATCAAGGCTCCTTGAGCTGCACCAGCGATGATTGCTACACCCATAGTCAGCAGGAACGATATTTCAAAACCATATCCTGAAGACATGGACGTAGCAAAGCATATGATACAAAGTGCTGCAGTCTCCTTCATAGAAAGAAGAAAGAAATTTCCCGATAAGGTGACAAATGTCAAACCGATTGCCATTATTCCAACAAGCGCCGCATCTCTTATGATTGTCTTGAAATTGAAAATGGTTAAAAAGTTTGGTGCTGTTGCCATTCCAACAATAAAAACGACAAGAAATAGGCCTATTAGACAAACCACCAAGGCAGAATAATCACGTACAAGACGATCAACAAATCCCAAACCTGTTACTCTAGCATTTGCAATTAAACTGTTGCTCATGCTGTTTTGACCTCTTGCTGAACCCCAAAGGGATGGGTAATTTGTTCGAGCACTTTTGTAGCAGAAATATCTTTGAGTTCAATCTCACCAATCTGCATTCCCCGATAGAAAGTTATGATACGGTCTGACAGGCCTGTGATTTCCTGGATATCGGTTGATGCAAAAATAACAGCCTTGCCTTCATTAGCAAATTCACGAAGCTTACCATAGATTTCAGCTCTAGCACCGACATCTACTCCACGGGTTGGTTCATTGACCAAAATGATATTTGGTTCTATTGACAGCCATTTGCCTAATGCAACTTTCTGTTGATTTCCCCCAGACAACAAGCCTGCTTCTGTGCCCATACGAGTTACATCGACTGTAAACTTTTCTGCATTGCCAAATGCCAATCTTTCTTCTGAACCCTGATTAAGTAAGCCATACGTAGAAATTCTACCAAGCGCTGGAGAGGTAAGGTTTTCCTTAATTGGGCGGCCCAAGAACAATCCATCAAGTTTCCGGTCGTTTGAGCAATATGCTATACTAGCCTTAATTGCTTCCTTGGGAGATTTTGGTAAAAACTCTCTACCTTTATATTTTATCTTGCCCTCACGTGTACCACTAGCTCCTCCGATAGCCGAAAGAATATCGCCTGATCCACTACCCAACTGTCCTGCAAGTCCCAGAATTTCGCCTGGATAAACTTGAAAGTTGAATGGCTCGACTGTGGCGTCCGACCACAAACCGCACACTTCCAACAGGGGTTCGGATCTTGTTAATTTCATTCTTTCAGGAAACATGTTTTGCAATTCTCGGCCAAGCATGGATTCGACCAGGGAATGTACGTTGAATTCAGACACCTTGCGAGGTTCTTGGCTTATCCCATCCCTTAGAACAGTTATTCGGTGACAGATCTTGAAGATTTCATCCAATCTATGACTGACATAAATGACAGATTTACCATTTGTTGCTAGTCTCTCAACCATTTCAAGAATACGTACACTATCAGATTCACCCAATGCTGCCGTGGGTTCATCCAATATTAATACTCTTGGATCGTGAGCCAACAAACTTGCAACTTCAACCAGTTGTTGTTCACCAATGGAAAGTCGGTTGACAGAAATTGAAGGATCTACTTTATCCAGCCCAACCTCTTCCAAATATGGTTTGGCTTTCAATGCAAGGGATTTTTTTGTAGCAAAAAAAGGTACGGTGTCACCAACCAAAAATATATTTTCGGCAACAGACATTGCAGGAATGAGACTTAATTCCTGCTGGGCAATGGCAATTCCTGCTTTTTCTGCACGCGATGGATTTGAAAATCTTACAGGTTCGCCATCAAATGTGTATTCACCTGAATAGCCATCGTCAAATCCTCCTATAATCTTTACCAGCGTTGATTTTCCTGCACCATTTTCTCCAACCAGCCCCATGACTTCAGATTCGCCAATTTCAAAATCTGCTTTTTTTAGGGCCTGAATTGCACCAAAGGACCGATTAATACCCGATAGTTTCAGTATCACAAGGAGATCTCTGTTAAGAGTACTGCATAATAATTTTGTAAGATTCCATTATGCACAAAGGGATGGTAAATTACCACCCCTTTGATTTCTTTATGATTTTGCCTTGAGCTATCCTCCCCAAGCACCTGAACAGAGTTCATCAATACCATACAG
>JAPPDN010000249.1 GCA_028824575.1 Candidatus Poribacteria bacterium
CAGAGGCACATACCGTCAATTGGCTTTCACTCGGTGGTGTTACGTTCTCTATGGGCTTCTACCTGGACAGTGTCACCGTAATCATGCTGATTGTTGTGACGCTCGTCAGTAGCCTCGTCCATATTTTCTCTATGGGCTACATGCACGGTGATCCGAGGTACCCGAGGTTCTTTGCATACCTATCGCTCTTTTCCTTCTCAATGCTCTTTCTGGTTGTATCGGACAACCTCCTCGGCATCTATATCGGTTGGGAACTCGTCGGACTCTGCTCTTATCTGCTCATCGGCTTCTGGTTTGAAAAGGACTCCGCTGCGAATGCGTGTAAAAAGGCGTTTTTGACAACGCGCGTCGGTGATGTCGGCATGTTCATCGGTATGATGATGCTCTTCACCAAATTTCAGACCCTCTCGCTCTACGGAGAAGGCGGCATTTTTGCCCTCGCCGTTTCCCAACTCACCACTGGCGATATGGTCTGGCTCTCTATTGCGGGTGTGCTCATCTTTTGCGGTGCTATCGGTAAATCCGCACAGATGCCACTCCATACATGGCTCCCTGATGCTATGGAAGGTCCCACACCTGTCAGTGCATTGATTCACGCTGCTACGATGGTCGCCGCTGGGGTCTACCTCACGGCTCGGATGTTCCCGATTTTGACAGAAACCTCGTCTCTGGTCATCGCTTATGTCGGTGGTATCACAGCACTCGTCGCTGCAACAATCGCTATCGTTCGGTTTGACATCAAGCGGGTCTTGGCGTATTCCACAATCAGTCAATTGGGATACATGATGTTGGCAATCGGTGCAGGCAGCTATGTCGCGGGACTCTTTCACCTCACGACCCACGCTTTCTTCAAGGCACTGCTTTTCCTCGGTTCTGGAAGCGTCATTCACGCCTTCCACGCCATGCACGCACACGGACACGATGATGAACACGGACATGAACATGAACATGGTGATAGCGATACACACGCACATGAACACGATCACGGCGACCACGATGCACACGCACATGAACACGGTGAGGATCACGATTCAGGGCATATCCTCGGTTCTGAGATACCCCCCGACCAAGATATGCGAAACATGGGTGGACTCCGCCACAAAATGCCGATTACTTTCATAACAATGCTCGTCGCAACACTATCTATCTCCGGTGTGCCGTTCATTTTCTCTGGATTCTGGAGTAAAGATAAAATTTTAGCGGGTGTGTTAGGACGGGCGATGGAATGGAACTCTGCCCATCACTATATCCTGTTCATAATAGCACTCTCTGCCGCAGGAATTACAGCGTTCTACATGTTCCGTCTGATCTTCATGACCTTTTTCGGTGAACCCCGCAATCAAGAGATGCACGACATGGCACACGAATCCCCGAGGTCAATGACTGTGCCGCTCATCGTCTTGGCAATACTGAGTTTTCCCGTTGTGAATACACTCTGGTTCAACAAAGACTATGTGAAACCACCACCGCAGCCACATCTTCACGCACCGCAACATGCATACCTCTCACCTGATAGTAAAACAGGTAGACAGGGGATTGCACTATCACTTTTTGGCGTGTCTGAAGCAGCCGCAGCTGAGGAAGAAGGTGGACACGGCACAGATGGCACACACGCAGACGACGGACATCACGGACACGGTCCCGCACATACCATCGCAATGGTGCTATCTATCATCGTGGCGGGCTTAGGTATATTCCTCTCATGGCTGTTCTACCACAGGCGAACCTTGTCTGCTGAATCCGTCGCAACGACTTGCCGACCGCTCTACAACCTGTTCTGGCACAAATACTACTTCGATGAATTTTACGACGGTGTACTGGTCGCGCTGACAGTGTGGAAAGCACGGCTTTTTGCCCAATTCGATGGAAGTGTCGTTGATGGCATCGTCAACGGTGTTGGCTTTGTAACACGAGATCTGCTTGCTGCGTTCACAGGGGCTTTCGATAACCGCGTTGTTGACGGGATCGTCAATCGCGTTGCGCAAGTTACCTGGGCAATCGGTGGCAGAATCCGCCGTATTCAGACTGGCGCGATTCAAACCTATCTTTTCGTTGTGCTGGCTGGAATTGTATTGTTAATCTTAATTTTCCGGGCGTTGTAGCTGCCCTTTTGATGGGAGAAGGAGGATTCCCACGAGATGTTATTGTCCCTAATGATTTTTATCCCGTTGCTTGGGATGGTTGTTGTTTTACTGCTGCCGCGCGAATCGGAGGAACTGGTTAAACGCGTTACGCTCCTTTTTACGCTCATTCCGCTTGCACTCGCAGTATATCTATTTATATCTTACGACCGATCAACTGCAGGAACACAGTATGTCGTCAATGCACCTTGGATTGAAGCATTCAATATCCAGTATCACATCGGTATTGATGGTCTCAGCGTGACGTTATTGCTTCTAACGGCACTCCTTGGTCCGATCTGTGTTATCGCATCGTGGCGCAACATTGAAAAGGGCATCAAGGCATATATGGCTCTGTTTTTGCTGCTTGAGACAGGGATGCTCGGTTTCTTCGCTGCGTTAGACCTTTTCTTGTTCTACGTCTTCTTTGAACTCACACTCTTGCCGATGTATTTCCTGATCGGTGTCTGGGGGGGACCGCGCCGCGAATACGCTGCGATTAAATTTTTCCTCTACACCCTCTTCGGTAGTGTGCTAATGCTGGTAGCGATGATAGCTGTCTACCTCAATAGCAATATCGTTAATGGAGTGGCTGAAGGCTTGCGAACATTTGATATTCCGACACTCATCACATTAGCCGCTACACAAGGACATGCCCTCGCCGATCCAGACTTTCAAATGTGGGTATTTGTCGGTTTCTTTATCGGGTTTGCCGTTAAGGTGCCGATCTTCCCCTTCCATACATGGCTCCCCGATGCACACGTCGAAGCCCCCACAGCCATCAGCGTTATCCTCGCAGGCATCCTCCTAAAGATGGGGACTTATGGATTGGTTCGAGTGAACATGGCGATGTTCCCACAAGGCTTAGATCATTTTACCAGCGGGACAGGTTTCTGGGGCAATAGTCTCGCGCTGCTTGGGTTCATTAACATCGTCTACGGATCCTTCTGTGCATTGGCACAAACCGATTTTAAGAAACTCGTCGCGTATTCCAGTATCGGACACATGGGTTTCGTCATCTTGGGACTTGCCTCAGGAAATGCCAACGGTATCACAGGCGCGATCCTCCAGATGTTTAACCACGGTGTTATCAGTGCGATGCTCTTCCTACTCGTCGGTGTCCTCTACGACCGGGCACACCACCGTGAAATCAACGGCTTCGGCGGGCTGGGAACCAGAATGCCCATCTATACCGGCATCACGACGCTCGCGTTTATGGCTTCTTTAGGGTTGCCCGGCTTGAGTGGATTCGTCGGAGAGGCACTCTCCCTACTCGGTGCCTATGATAAATTCAAGTTCTTGACCATCTTGTCCACAATAGGTATTGTTGTCGGGGCCGCATATTTCCTCTGGACACTTCAACGGGTCTTCTTAGGGACACTCAATCCCAAATACGAAGAACTCCCAGAAATCAACGGACGTGAAATTCTGACTCTTGTACCTCTCGGCATCTTAACCATCGTGCTCGGTGTCTGGCCCAACTTCGCCATTGACATGTTCAGAGAATCGGTTACTAACCTCATAGACGTCCTGAACGCGATATAGGAGGTTCGAGCAAAGAAAGTATGCAACCCTTAAGCAACATTGAAAGCCTCCTCTATTTCAGCCCGGAAATCCTACTTGTAATTTTTGCTGCTGCCGTTATTATCCTTGACCTCGTTGTGAAAAACAGGGAAAGTGCCGCTGTTGCACACCTCTCCCTTGTTGGGTGTCTTTGTACATTTGCCGCTGTCCTTTTCACACACTTCTCATTCGGTGATGAAGGCCCTGTTTCCCTCTTTTTGGGGATGATCCGACTTGATGTATTTTCCACCTTTTTCAAGATTCTGCTCCTGCTTGCGACCACTGCAACGATCCTCTTCTCCCTCCGTTCTGAGGAACTCGACACACGCTTGAAAGGTGAATACTACGCACTTTTGTTAGCCATCACCCTCGGTATGTTCCTCATGGCATCGTCAACGAATCTGTTGATGATATTCATCTCGCTGGAGACGGTAAGCCTTACCTCTTATATTCTCGCTGGGTTCTTGACGCATAGCCCCCGTTCAAGTGAAGCCGCGTTCAAATACATCACGTATGGTGCAGTTGCATCCGGAACAATGCTTTTCGGGCTTTCTCTCGTGTTTGGAATGACAGGCACAGGGGATCTGGCGCAAATTGCCGGACGACTCACAGAACTCCTCGCAGCCGGAGATATAGCACCGCTCGCCGTACTAATTGCGATAACTTTTGTCCTCGCAGGTGTCGGCTATAAGATAGCATCTGTACCGTTTCACATGTGGTCCCCTGACGTTTACGAAGGCGCACCTATCCCGATAACCGCTTTCTTATCCGTTGCCTCAAAATCCGCAGGGTTTGCACTGTTCATCAGGTTTTTCTATACCGGATTCAGTGCCTCCGGACTCATGGAAGCCGTTGACTGGTCCTTCATGTTGGCGATCATCTCTGCATTGACGATGACTGTTGGAAATCTCGCAGCCCTTCCCCAACAAAATGTGAAACGTCTATTGGCGTATTCAAGCATCGCACACGGTGGTTACCTCTTGATGGGCGGCGTTCTGCTCTCCTCCGAAGGTGTCGGGGCGATTCTCTTCTACCTTGTCGTCTACCTCTTTATGAACCTGGGGGCATTTTATGTTGTTGTCCTCGTCGCGAATGAGGTCGGAAGTGAAATGATCGACGGGTATCGCGGTCTCAGTTCACGCGCTCCGTTAGTCGCTGTTGCAATGATGATCTTCCTCTTTTCACTAACTGGGATTCCACCGTTCGCAGGATTCTTCGGAAAATGGATCCTCTTCACCGCCGTCCTTGAACAGGGATATTATTGGCTCGCACTTGTCGGTTTGCTAAACAGCGTGGTCTCACTCTACTATTATGCCCGCATTGTGAAAGCAATGTTTTTTGAAGATGCAGGCGAGGAAACCGATCGCGTCTCTTTCTCTACCGGCACCTTTGCATTGCTGAGCGTATTCGTTATCCCAACGATTTTTATCGGATTCCTGAATATTTTCTATACCTTCTCCAACATCTCAGTCTCTGTGATGCCAATGCAGTAGACTGTCAACTCGTCAGGGACATTTAGTTTTATAGGACTTATGCATTTCCTCTTAAAGTCCCCCTGATAAGGGGCGGGGAATGCCCATAAGGCATTCATACCCGGGGAAGCCCACACGGGCTTCATACCGTTGATTCTGATTCTTTAGGGGGTTTAAAACTACAAAATTTACCATCGCGTGCTAAATTTGCGTAAGTCCTGTTTTACATACTTATTTGATGGATGTGTCCACCTTGCTGCTGTAGGAGCGAGGTGTGCTCGCGATATAGCGAACTCTGAAAAAAAGGTTGACAACGCAACGCACTTAAGGTATACTTAAAAGTGCACAACACGCATTAGTTGCAGGCGCGAATTGAGGATTTTGCCATAATGAGTTATAGCAATTTCACCTTGGAATCAGTCGTAACAAAGTTTGAATTGGAGAAGACTGAATCCATAGGCCTCTTTTCTGAAATAGAACCAATTACCCCGAGTGATTATCTCACAGCAGGGCTAGCGAAAAAGGTGCCCTTGGCGGCCGCAATCGGGACTGAAAAGGCACGCTCTGAACTTATTGTTGCTGATATCCTTGTCGAACTCTGTGAAAAGTTCGATTATCGGATCAGTTTTTTTTCGGGAATCGACTTTAATGTTGATTTTGAAAACGATTTAACAGGCGTTTGCGATTTTTTGATCAGTCTGTCACCGGGACAACTTTTTTTGGAAGAACCTGTCATCGCCCTTGTTGAAGCAAAAAATACGGATATGAAGCTTGGATTCGGGCAATGTGTTGCCGAAATGATCGCCGCACAACGTTTCAATCAGGAAAAAGGGAACGATATCCCGTGCGTATATGGTGCCACGACAACAGGAGTCGATTGGCAGTTCCTCAAATTGGAGGAAAAGAATTTACAGATCGATATTGCAATCTATCCAATCCAGCAAAGCGATAAAATTCTTGGTATCCTCTCCGGTATGGTAAACCAAAGTGCCTAAAAACAGCGCACGGCTACCATATTTTAGTATTAATGCCCGGTCGTCTAATGGTAGGACGCATGGCTCTGGACCATGTAGTGAAGGTT
>JAPPDN010000911.1 GCA_028824575.1 Candidatus Poribacteria bacterium
GTATCTTGTCCTGTGAGTGCTGTGAAAAGTGCGAACAGAACAGGCGTTGCTGCGTCTGTGCCACTCAACATCGGAGCACCTTTTCCGTCAAAATTGCCGAGCCACACACCGATTGTTAATTTCGGTGAATACCCGATACACCACGCGTCCCGATGTCCATAAGAAGTACCAGTTTTCCATGCAATCTTCGGTAGATTCATGGTCATTTCAAAGGCTTCTGGATTTTTGACAGTGTTAACCGGCAGTTGTGAGGTTGTTAGCATCTCCGTTATAATGAAACTCGTCTCTTCTCGGAGTAAACGTTGTGAATAGCCTTTAGCCTTCAGCCATCGGAAACCTTCAGCAAGAAGATTTTCTGATGGCTGACCGCTGATAACTATTTGGTAAGGCGCGAATTCTCCCATATTTGCCAGTCCCGCGTAAAGTGTTGTCAACTCCAGCAGATTCACTTCGCAGCCACCGAGAACCATAGAGAGCCCATACTTTTTGGCAGGTGCGAGTGTAGAGATACCTGCTCGTTTCAGAAAGGCGTGCAGGGTTCTATTTTTCAGCCGCGCATGAAGATTCACAGCAGGGACATTGAGGGAGCGGGCAAGTGCCTGACGAGCCGTAACATAGCCGTTATACGTGCTATCATAGTTCACCGGCTCATATCCGCTGTATGTAACAGGGACATCAAAGAGCAGTGTTTCTGGTGTAATCAAGCCTTGTTCGATGCCAAGGGCGTAGACGAAAGGTTTAAGTGTGGAACCTGGAGAACGCGGGGCGAGTGTGCCGTTTATCTGACCCAATGCACTCTGATCGAAAAAATCGTGAGAACCGACCATTGCCAAAACTTGGCGACTTTGGGTGTCCATAACGACGATGGCACCTGTGCTTGCAGTATGGGATTGCAAGCGGCGGGAGTCCGCAATTCCAGCAGCGGACGCATTCAGGTATTCGCGAAGGATACGCACTGCCGTTTCTTGGACCTTCGCGTCTATTGTCGTGTATATCCTGCCATCTGCTGCCCCTTCCCAGTAACGGGTGGGGGGGCCGGTTTCTGTGTTCCATCGGTTTCCCTTAACCAATAGGCGTGAGAGATGTGGTGCTTTGAATGGGAGCGGGTAACGTTTTGTCGGTATAGGTTCTCGCAATGCCTCTTGCCACTGCTGTTCGGAAATCTGTCCGCGTGCGCGGAGGCGATCCAGGACTTTTGCCCGCGCATGCCGGGCATTTTCTGGAAATCTGTCTGGACGTAAACGTTCTGGCGCGTTCGGAATGGCAGCAAGGAGAGCCGCCTCACCGAGACTGATCGCGTGCTGCGGTTTGTTGAAATAAAACCGGGATGCTGCCCCTGTTCCAACGATATTCCCACCGTAGGGAAGCATGTTAAAGTAAAAGTTTAGGATCTCAGATTTAGAATATGCCAGTTCAAGTTGGATTGCACGGAACATTTCAATCAGTTTGTTCGGAACAGTTCGTGCTTTTGGTTCCATCAGTCGGGCAAGCTGCATGGTGATGGTTGAACCACCGCGCACAACCTCTCCTGCTTTGACATTATCATAGAGGGCGGTTGCCATAGACACCGGATTGATCCCGCAGTGGTAGTAAAACCATCTGTCCTCTGCTGTTAGCATTGCTTCGTGTAGCCAAGGACTTTCAGTTTTCGGTTTTCGGTTATCAGTTAAAGAGGGATCCTGTCCGACCAAATCACCTCTTAACTGACTACTGCTGACTGCTGGCTGCTGACTCCTAAATCGCCACATACCATCCTCAGCTAAAAACGCGCGAAGCCATTCTCCGTTCCGATCTAAGACGATCCGAGAGGTGGGTGGGTGGAGACGTGCTTTGGGCAGCGAGAACCACCAATTCATGATCGTAAAAAGGACAATAATAGAGAGAGGTAAAATAGCCATCAGGCGAATAGTTATCCGTTGTCGGTACGATTTTTTCTGCGAAAAAATCTTTCGGTTTTCAGTTAAAGAGGTTTGCTGTTGCTTGAACAGTAGCTTTAACTGCGAGAAGAATCCTCTTAACTGATAACTGATAACTGATAACTGACAACCATTTTTCATTGCTCTGCAACCACTTGGATACTCATACTACCCGTTACAGCAGATTTTGTCGGATCGTACATCGCTTCCGCCGCGATGGGTGGTAAAGTAAATTCACCTTGTGTAACTGCCCTTAGCGCGTAATAGAATTTACGTTCGCGTTGGCGTGGGAACGTGCCGAAGAAGATAAGACGATCATCGCGAATGTCAATATAGTCGGGTTTGAAACCTTGCGCTTTCAACCATGGAATGCCTGCTCGGGACTCCAGACGCGGGTTCTCAATCTCAAAGCCTGTTGGTAACATATCGACGACGACGACATTTTCCAGATTCGCCGTCAGGGCTTTAACTGTTATCTCCGCGACGATTAAGTCGCCGTGTACAAACGTGCCCGTGAGACTTTCACCATCTTTGTTAAAGTATCGACGACGTACCTGTAATTCACGTTCATATTCTTCAATGAACGAATCGCGTTGGATGCCAAACGCACTCCAGTAATAGTAGCAACTCCCTTCGCCTTTGACGGTGAGTTGTATGCGCGCACCGTCCCATGCTTCATCGGTATAGCGCGTCTCGGTCGCGTCAAAGTCTGCGAAGTGTTCACCGTTGAGTTTGAGAGTGCCACTGTAATTCCGATTTGCCTGTTTCTTCATAATTTTACCGAGGGCAAGGAACGCGAAAGCATTATCTTGTGTTGTCCGCCATCGGTTTCCGTCGGAGGCTGCCTCACTCAGGTTCTTAACGAGCATCGGAATAGATGGATGGTTTTCGTTAACTTCAGCAAGCACATCCAACATAATCGCTTGGGCGCGAATAGGTGAGTTGAATGTCCCTCCGGTTTCCCATCCCGGGTTACTTTTACCATTAAAACTTGGCGAAACCGATACCGGTAGCATTGAAAGAGCGGTTTCCAGTTCGCCGCTGAGGGCAAACGCCCCAGCAAGTTGAAAGTGACTGTAATCACTGAGACCGCTTGCACCCCTATTTTTCAGATAGTGCATCGTGCCACGATCGGGTTGTCCAGCAGCTGCTAAGACATAAGAGGCATAGGTCGCGAGCACGATGTTTGCTTTTACCTGTTTAACATTATTGTTGCCTTCTATATCAGGTGAAAACTTTGCCCGTGTTCTTAAACCTTCCAGCATCGCATCGTAAACACGGTCTGCTACCTCGTAACCGGCTTTTCGGGCTTCAACGAGAAAATGGGACGCGTAGATACTGCTCCACGGATTCACGTAAGTACCGCCGGGCCAGTATGAAAAATCATTGTTCGACATCAGCATACTTTCAAGTTTCGTGATACCCGATGTGATATAGTAATCCACCGAATCTTCTGCTGCCAACATCGGTTCGACACTTCGCGCCAAATCGCTGAAATAGAGCAAGGGGAAAACCTTACTTGTCGTCTGCTCCAGACATCCGTGTGGGTAGCGGACAAGATAGCGGAGGCTATCTGAAAACGCAATATTGGGAAACGGTGATAGTGTCAAACTAAACTCCGACGAGTTTGCTATTAGGTTTGCGGGGAGAATAAAATCAACCGATTTACCCGCGTGTACCACCCCGTGCCCTGTTTTTGTGACCGGTGGCGCGACAGATCGCAGCGGCAGTTTCACGTCTATTTGTGTTGTTTCAGTGTTCCCTTCTGCGGATAGATTAAAATCTACTTTTCCTATCGCATCCTGAGCACGAATGTCGAAAAAGACCTGTGCCTCTGCACCTGCCTCAACTTTTTTATCTACGCTGAGTTCGTGCAGCAGCGATTCCGTTTTTGATGGTTGTGATGGATTTTCTGGTATCTCCTCAGTCATCGTATCAGGAGGATTGGTTGCGCTCGCTGACAGTAGTTGCACGTCCCCTGATGCTTGCAATTTGACGGTGAATTCTCCATCCTCACCTGTGCCGTTAAAAAGGGTGACTGGGACACGGATCTTATCACCGCCTGCGAGGAATCGTGGGAAAGTCGGTGTTAGGACAATAGATTCACGGACAGTCAAGTGCGCTGCCGTGGCACCGTAATCTGCTCCGGCGAAAGCGACTGCCATCAACCTCAATTTCCCATTGAACTGTGGAATCTTGAATTGGACAGTACCGCGTCCATTTCCGTCGGTTTTTACGAATCCTGACCAAAGTGAAACCGGTTTTACACGTCTGATACTGCTCGTATTAAGCCGCTTCCTTCCTAATCTACGGGATGCCCCATCACCGCCGGTGCTTGAGTTGTCAGTGACATCTGCTATTTCGGGTAGAATCCCGCTGTACAGATCAAAGGCGCGCGTCTTCAACCCGCGTTGTTGATAGAAAAAGTCGTGAGGGTTAGGTGTTTGGAAGTCGGTTAACGCGAGGATTCCCTCATCGACAGCTGCTACACAGACATCATATTTCTGCCAGGAGCGTCTGCCGTGGACCTCGAACGCGATGGTTATCTCGCTGTTTGGATGAACAACTGCTTCAGATTGGCTATCGGAAACCATCAGCCCTCGGTTATCGGTAAGGGGTGTTCGTTCTTGCTGATCGCTATCAGGCTTGAGCGACATTTCAATTGAGAGTCGTCTCCGCGTTGCATCTATTTTCAAAGGAATCACACCAAACGCGCGTGCCGGGAGAAGCGATTTGTTGTCTGGTTGTGAGATCGTATCCATCGAGACAGCTCGAGTCAGCGTTGCTGAGAGGTACACGTTCGGTTTATAACCTTCACGGACCGGAATTGACAAGGTTGCTGTATTTTCCTTCATTACTATTGTCCGGTGACTGAGCACCCGTTCTCGTTCGACAGTGAGCAGAAGCGTCCCCGGGAACGGTGCCTTAATATTCAGTTTTGCTGTTTGTCCCGGACGATATGCGGGCTTATCAAGCACCAAGTCTAATCGGGTGGGATGCTCCATAGAGACTGAAGTGTTCCGCCATCCACTCACGTAGAACCCTATTTCCGCTATTGCCGTTGATTCGATGTCCTCGAGGCGAACGCGATATTCACCATAGCCTGTAGGGGTAAATGTTGCTGTTTTGGCTGTTTCGGCTGAAGTGAGTGCGTGTGTTTTCACCTCTGTCATTTGTGGTTCGGAGACGTACGCGTAACGTCCCGCGGCGTTCTGCCGAAGTATTGTATTCCAATGGAGTTTGTGGAGGCTGAGTTTTAAGGCTCTACCGGGTATAACTGCCATTGTATCGTCAACGGCTACGTAATCAAAGCGAAGCGGTTGGTTAATTTTGACCGCTCCGGTAGTTGTCCGCCGAATCCCTACATAATGCGAGTACGGATGGATAACAACTCGGTGTGAAGCAGTGACGGCTCTGCCACCGACCTCACTGACGGTTGCTGTTAGAATACCGTTGAGTAAAGAAGGTGCTTTCAACGTTGCAGGAACAGTAAATTGGTAACGTGCTTTGCCCTCTGCATCGGTTTTGGCTTCTCCTAATTCAATCCGTTGGGTCTCAAATTGCTTGGTATTGCCGAAGACGAAGGAACGCCATTTTGTCGCATCTGTACCTGGTGGTAAGGTGTCGTCAGAAACGACAAACGGGACTGCTGTCAGTTGACATGAAGCCTGAACTTTCCGTCCTACGGCTGGGGGCCCGAACAGATTCATTGCATTTACTTCAATGTTAAGTTCGTCTCCAAGTTTATAAGAGGATTTATCAACAGTTATGGCAACTTTCATCCGGTCTGGCATGAATTCCTCAACCTGAAATTGCACACTTCCAACGACTCGATCGGCAATTTGCATCTTAGCAATATAGTTACCTGTTAGCGCGTAGTCAGGAATCGGAATTTTCACTTCACAGGCACCACTTTTGTTAGTTTGCTGCCTTAATTCTCGTATGATTCTGCCATCTGGTGAGAGGATTTTGATGCGGGTGGGGAGCGGTTCAGGTGTTTTCTGCTTTGGTCCCCGAACAATGCCAACAAGTTGAACAGTCTCACCTGGACGATAGACCCCCCTACTCGTATAGAGGAACGCTTCGTAGCCTTTTTGCAAGTAAGCAGGGCCGGCAATGTCAAAGTCTGCTGTTGCAATTTCATGCCTGTCTAATTGGATAAAGGCGAGATCGTCACGTTTCGCGACCGTAATCATAAATGGTATGAAATCTTTTGTTTTCTCAGCAACCTCAGTGAATTCCGCAAATCCTGCCCAGTTGGTTGTACCGCTGAGCAGCGTCTGGTTGTTGGCACTGATGAGTTGCACACGCGCTGCTGG
>JAPPDN010000454.1 GCA_028824575.1 Candidatus Poribacteria bacterium
TCAAGAGCGGCATGAGCATGGCAAATAGGGATGCTTCATGGCAGGATATTATTAAAGGCGTGGTGCTTGTCGCAGCTGTCGGTTTTGACATCGCATCACGAAGGCGATAGCGTAAAAAATCGACTGGTTGCATTTTTTTAAACCCTTTCCGCGTAAATTTTCCTCTTTATAACTACAGTCTAATTCGCGAAATCTAATTGGGAATTTATCTATGCGATATGATTCATCAACGTACACAGATTTGACAGACGAAGAACTCATTGAGCGCGTGCAAGACGGTGATGAGGCGGCATTTGCGCAGCTCGCAGCCCGCCACAGTTCCAGAATTTGGCAACTGGTTGTTTTTAACTCCCGTCAGATCCGCGATGCTGAAGAGATCTTTCAAGACGTTTGGGTTGCAGTCTGGGAAAACATCAGTGGTTTACGCGAGGTCAGCAGTTTCGGTGCTTGGCTCCGAAAGATAGCTTGGACGACTTGCAGAAGGTACTACGCCGCCAAGTCGCATTCCAGAGGTGAAATCCTTCAGAGTGCAGAGCAACTCGCTGAGACGATTGATCAGGATGTGCTTGCCCGTTTCCGAGAGACGGAACTTCGCGCGGCTGTAACAGAAGCCGTACACCACCTCCCAGAGCGCGTCCGCGCGATTGCGGTGTTATACTACTTAGAGTTGTGGACTGTCAACGAGATTGCAGAGGAACTTGGTTTGGCGGCGGGTACCGTCAAAACAAGACTCAGCCAAATTCGGACGCTCCTGCGTGAGGAATTTGGTGTTGAGGAAGTTAAGAGGGGAACAACTATGATGTATGAAAAAGAAGTCACAAAGCCGTCAGGATACAAAATTAAGGTTTTCGGTGTCGGCAACGCGGGTGGGAACGTCATCAAACGGATCATGGCAGCTGATTGGAAAGAAGTGGAATTTTATGCTGTGAATACAGACTTGGAAGCACTCCGCACGTGTGAGGGCGCAACGCAGATACAGATCGGGGCTGACACCACGCAAGGATTTAGTGCAGATGCGAATCCAGAGATAGGCAGAAACGCAGCTGAGGAAAATCTGGAGACACTTGACGCTGCGCTTGCAGGCGCGCGGCTGGTTTTCGTTGTAGCAGGCATGGGGAGTGGAACGGGGACAGGTGCCACACCTGTGATTGCATCCCTTGCACGAGAGCATGGTGCGTTAACAATAGGTGTTGTAACGCGTCCGTTTGATGCTGAGGGACAACGCCGCGCCGAACAAGCAGAATACGGACTTCAGGAACTACGAGAGAATGCGGATGCTGTGATCATAATTCCGAATCAGCGGCTCCTTGATATCGTGGATGCGGAACCCTCAACGAGTGAAGCATTCCGTATGAGTGATGAGACTGTGCTACGCGGTGTTAAAAGTGTCGCCGATATTATTGTGGAGTCAGGCGAAATTAACGTTGACTTCGCCGATGTAGAGAGCATCATGCAGAATGCTGGCACAGTGTTGATGGGTGTAGGGAAGGCGAAGGGTGAAAACCGGGCGCGAATCGCTGCGGAGCACGCTGTCTCCTCCCCGCTCTTAGATGGGGGAAAAATGAGCGATACCCCTGGATTGATTGTTAGCATTAGCGCACCACCAGATTTCATGATGCATGAATTGGATGCAGCGATGACGGTCATCAGAGATACTGCACCCGAAGCACAGATTATCTTTGGGTTGGTCTATAAAGACGGTGAACCTAAACCTGAAGACGTGGTTGATGTCACTGTCTTGGTAACAGGCGTTGAGACGCAAAGCGAACCTACCACGCCATTCTCTACTCAGCAGGACGGTACCTCTCCGGAAGGGGGTACTTATATTCCTTCCAAAACCGGTTCCGAATTTGTTCACCTGCACAACCATAGCGAATACAGCATGCTTGATGGCGCGTGCCGTATTCCAGATATGGTGGATTGGGCAGTTGAAAATAGTGTCCCCGCCGTTGCACTTACCGACCACGGCAACATGTTCGGTGCGTGGGAACTCTACAACAAGGCAACAGAAGCAGGGGTCAAACCGATCATCGGTTGTGAAGTGTATGTCGCACACGGGAGTCGAAAGACACGTGCGCAAGAACCGGGCGGTCCCTATCATCTCACGCTGCTCGCCGAGGATGCAACCGGCTACCAGAACCTCTTAGAACTGGTATCGCTTGGATACACGGAGGGATTCAATGGTAAGCCGCGTATTGACATGGAAATCTTGCGTGAACACCGGGACGGCATCATCGCACTGACGGGGTGTATCCAAGGACAGGTGCCCCAACTCCTCTGTGCAGATCGACGCGACGAAGCCGTTCAGAACTTCAAAACGCTGATGGAGATAATGGGTGAACGAAACCTCTATGTTGAGATACAGAATCACTACATCGACAAGGAACTTGAGGCATATCCGGTGATGGCGCAGCTGGCGAAAGAATTCAATCTGCCGCTCGCCGGTACAAATGATTGCCACTATCTCCGTAAATCTGACCATAGGATGCACGATGTGCTCCTCTGTATCCAGATGCGGAAGACTGTCAACGACCAAAAGCGTCCGCGGTTTGACAACCACTTCTACTTTAAAAGTGTTGACGAAATGCGGGAGGCACTTAAGGATTATCCGCCGGAAGCTATCAGTAATACGCTTGAAATTGCGAATCGGTGCAATCTTCAACTTGACTACCGACAAGACGCAATGCCGAAGTATGAGATCCCCGAAGGGCAGACACACGACAGTTATCTGAGAGAACTGTGTTACCAAGGCTTAGGAAAAAAATATGGTGAACTCTCCGAACCGATCCGACAACGGATTGATTATGAATTGGATATCATCAAACAGTCAGGGTACGCCAACTATTTTCTTATTGTGGCGGATTACGTCAACTATGCCCACAAACAAGGGTACCCGCTTTCTGCACGCGGTTCCGCCGCCAGTAGTCTTGTGCTGTATGCCCTTGATGTGATCGGTTTCAATCCGATGGATTACGGTTGTCTGTTTGAACGGTTTTTAAACCTTGAACGTCTCAATCCTCCGGATATTGATATTGATTTCGCTGACCGCGCTCGTGAACCTGTGATTGAATACTTGGCGAAAAAATACGGAGCGAATTCTGTTGGCAAAGTTGCGACCTTTGCGACCTTAGGTGCGAAAGCTTCTATTAAGGATGTCGGGCGGGTACTTGAGGTGCCTCTCGAAAAAGTCGAACAGTTGACGCAGCTAATTCCGCCTTTTCCCGGAATCACGCTTGATGAGGTCTTGGAACGGGTGCCCGAATTTCAGACACTCGCTGAACTCCCCGAAAATAGAGAGTTGATTGAGATTAGCAAAGCGGTGGAGGGTATGAAACGGCACGTTTCGTGTCATGCCTCTGCGATTGTTGTCACAGAGGGTCCGTTGACAAACTACGTCCCGTTGTTCAAGGATAGACTCGACCGGGTCGCGACGCAGTTTGAAGGTAAAATTGTTGAAGATGTCGGGATCATCAAATTTGATTCCCTCGGCTTACGGAGTTTTACTGAGACACACGACTGCCTTCAAATGATTAAGGCAAACCACGGCATTGAGATCAAGTTAGCGGAAATTCCATTTGCCGATGAACAAACGTATTCGCTCATCGGCAACGGACTCATCGCTGGTTTGTTCCAGTTGGAAGGGTCCTCTGGTATGTATCGGGTTGTTACCGAACTCAAACCGGGTAACTTTGAAGAGTTCTCAGCGATTCCGGCACTCTATCGTCCCGGTCCTATAGAAAATGGGGATATGCAACGGTACATAGACCGGAAAAATGGGGTGCAGCCCGTGGCGTATATGCACCCCTCGTTTGAAGGCGCACTCAAAAGCACGTACGGTGTATGCATCTATCAGGAGCAGGTGATGCAGATCGCGCACGATATAGCAGGCTTTACGTTTACTGAAGCGGATATACTTCGCGCCGCGATGGGTAAGCCGAACGAGGCGTTGCTTGCTACACAACGTGAGAAGTTCGTTGAAGGGGCAGTAAAAAAAGGGTTCGCGAAAGAAGAATCAGAAGAAATATTTGAACTGCTTGAACCTATTGGTCGCTATGCCTTCAACAAATCACACACTGTTGCTTACTCAATGTTAGCGTACCGTATGGCATACCTGAAAGCCCACTATCCACACGAGTTCATGGCAGCAATGATGACTGGGGAGGTAGGCGATTCAGCGAAAATTGCTCGCTACCGAGAGGAATGTGCCAAGCTCTCTGTATTCTTGGGTGTGACAATTGATCTGCTCCCGCCAGATATTAACAAGAGCGAAAGAGGGTACACGGTTGAGGGTAATGCCATCCGTTCCGGGTTTGTTGCTGCTGAAGGGATTGCAAATGAGGTGATAGATAAGATTTTAGCGGCGAGGGAATCTGGGGGTGTGTTCGCATCGCTGGGAGATTTCCGGACACGGGTAGATGGAGTCGGTGAACGGGGTATTGAAAGTCTCGTTAAAAGTGGTGCTTTTGACGCTGTTTAAGTTCTGAAGCCTGTAGGCGGGGTTTGCAACCCCGCCAATCCATAACCATAACGGATAGGGATCCGCGTAAATGAGTGCTATCTTGCCAGATTCCGCGCCTCTTTAAATTTCTCTTTCGCGAACTGTCCCCACTCCTTGATTTTTTCGTTGCGGACAGTCGGATCGTTCCAAGCATCGTTTGCCAGTTGCATCGCCTCTGCTTCGGTTATCGGCATCTTCGTTAAAATTGCAATCGCCGCGTCCCGTTTTGCAGGGCCTTTACACTTCTGAATTGCTTTCCACGCATTGACGACATCCCTATGCGAGTTAATAATCAGAACCCCGAAGAGTTCGTTGACGAGATCCCATCGGATGCTGCCTTTATTTGAGTCGTATTGGAATGGAGATACTTCCATGGCAAACGGGTTTGGAACGATGCATCGTTCGCCGAGTTTATCATAGAGTGCTGGCAATACGCTTGCGCGGTTTAAACCGCCTTTCCACTTAGGGCCCTCAGGATCGGTATCACGGAGCATCCAGAGTTTCTGTGCGTTTTCTGATAAGACGAATTCAAGAAATTTTTGTGCGACCGGTAGGTTTGGAGCACCTTTAAGGATAGCAATAGGGTCAGCAGTCACAACTGTGCCTTCTGCTGGGACGATGTATTTAATCTTATCCGCCCCGACGATGGCGATCTGACCATACGCATAAAAGTCGATGGCGAGTCCGTAAATGACCTGTCCTGCGACGACATCTGTCGGAATCGCATTGGCACCCGCGGAAAAACCGCGAACATTACCACCGATTTTTGTTAAAAGCGCGAACCCATCTTCCCATCCGACGGTTTGAAGGATGATCTCATATATCATATGTGCGGAACCGCTCTCTCTCGGATCGGCTGCGCCAATTTTACCGAGCAATTCTAAGTTCCCCAGATCTTCCCATGCTGTGGCTTTCGGAAGTTTCAGCAATTCACGAAGTTCTTCGTTGTACATGATACCGAAATTCGATAACGCTGCGCCATACCACTGATATTCAGTATCATAAAGTGGAATCCCTTGAAACGATTGTGCTATCTGCTCAAGTTGTATTTCAGGCAGTTTGTAAGCATGCAACCATCCCATATTTGACAGGCGGAGGTAGTTGTCAGTGCCGCCGCCAAAAAAAATGTCGATACCGATGCCATCCGGCACGCGTTTAAATTCAGATTCAATAAACCGATAATTAGAAGAGGTTCCACCGACATCTCGCCAATCGGTTTTGACGGTTCTACCTGTCTGTTCCTCGTACCATTTCTCGAAATTTTTGCCAAATTCTGTTTCAATACCTTCTGGGTGCGGAGAGATAATGATGAGTTCGTCTTGCGCGAGTGAGAGCACCGGTAGTGCTAAAAGACAGAATATTATCGTCAGGACCAGGGGCTTAAAGTCGGACATTTTTTATACTCCTTTTGCGAATGTTTAATAATAGGCAGTTAAACCTGATTCATAGGCAGTTACGGTGAAAGCGTTGGTTCTTGATTAAAGATAAACAGGATTGGGTTCCTCCACCTTTCTTTTTCCATATCATAAATACCGTAGTGGAGATGAGCCCCCGTGCTACGGCCAGTATTTCCGACGTAGCCAATAATCTGACCACGTACCACTTCTTGATTAACTTTGAGCCCTTCGGCATAGCCTTGCAAATGCGCGTACAAAGTTTTATACCCGGATGTTTCATGGACGATCTCAATTGTATTTCCCAAATAGCCCTTCTCTCCAACC
>JAPPDN010000303.1:0-1702 GCA_028824575.1 Candidatus Poribacteria bacterium
CCTTGAGTTTGACCAGTTCCAAAAGAAGTTGGATTACAACCTCGAAACCAAAGCCGAAGCACTCCAGATAGGCGGCCCTGATCGACACGTCCTTCTCGAAACCTACTACGCCTACGCGCAGCGGATTACGCCTTATGTGACCGATACCGTCGCCTTTATGCACGATACCCTCGCTGCTGAAAAACGGATTCTCTTTGAAGGCGCACAGGGAACGATGCTGGATATAGATTTTGGGACATATCCCTACGTCACATCCTCTAACTGCACCGCAGGTGCCGTTTGTACCGGACTCGGCATCGGACCCAAAGCGATTCAAGAGGTACTCGGGGTCTCCAAAGCCTACGTAACACGTGTTGGCGGTGGACCCTTCCCGACGGAGATGCCACCTGACTTGGACGAAGAGATTCGGCAAATCGGAAAAGAATACGGTGCTACAACGCAACGTCCGAGACGCTGCGGTTGGCTTGATCTCGTCGCACTCCGATATGCAACGCAGATTAACGGACTCACCGCTATCGCAATGACGAAACTCGATGTATTCGATACACTCTCCGATTTGCAGGTCTGTGTCGCTTACCGATATAAAGGAGAGGCGACCACCCGTTTCCCGAGTAGCCTGCAAGTGTTAGAAGAGTGCGAACCCGTCTATGAAACGCTGCCCGGATGGGAACAACCCTTAACCGAGGCACGAGACGCTGCAGATATTCCGCAACGCACCAGAGACTATGTCGCTTATGTCTCCGATTACCTCAACGTCCCGATTCCGATTATCTCTGTTGGACCCGATAGAGATCAGATTGTGCAGTTAGGGCAACCGCTCTGGTAGCGTGAATCCGAAATAAATGTGAACTTTTTCTCGATTCTTGCGTTTTAATTTGACATCCACCTAAAAGTGTGGTATCATTAAAATTTGTGATTATTTTGAGCCGTTAGCTCAGCTGGTAGAGCATCTGACTTTTAATCAGGTGGTCACAGGTTCGATCCCTGTACGGCTCACATTCTGTTGCCCCCGTCGTCTAGCCTGGCCAAGGACACCGCCCTTTCACGGCGGCGACACGAGTTCAAATCTCGTCGGGGGTATTCTAACGCAAAATAGAGCAAGCAAAAAAGACAAGCCCCGGTTTTCACAGGGCTTGTCTTTTTTGTTTTTAAAGTCCCCCTGATAAGGGGGATTTAGGGGGTTAAATCTGCTTCAAAAGTCCTCCTGATAAGTAGGACTTACGCATTCCTCTTAAAGTCCCCCTGATAAGGGGGATTTAGGGGGTTAAATCTTCTAATTTTACTCAAAATATTCTGCGTTAATGTCTATGAAATCTTCCCACTCTTCCGGCACATCCTCCTCTATAAAGATCGCCTCAACCGGGCATTCCGGTTCACATACACCACAATCGATGCACTCTTCCGGATCAATGTAGAGTTGGTTAACTTCCTCAAATTCATCGGCTGCACCCGTCGGATGTGGGTGGATGCAATCCACAGGACAAACATCAACACATGCGCTGTCTTTTACGTCGATGCAGGGTTCACAAATTACGTACGTCATTTTTTCTCCTTTTTGTGTGTTTTGATCGGATTGGTAGTGTCTCTTATAGTAAAGCCCATAAATAAGTAGACATCTTTGTAGCATAAACTGTTAGTTTGTGCCAGTGTGAATGCCTGTTGGCGGCATTCACACTGTTTGAGAATGTCCAATTAACTCTAA
>JAPPDN010000303.1:1712-5336 GCA_028824575.1 Candidatus Poribacteria bacterium
TAACTCTAATACCTACTATAATAGCCGTTCTTATCGGTGTGTGCCAATTCGTTGTTTGTTATTTCAAAACGGCAAAGCAGTATTCACGCCGGCAGATTTCCAATGAACTTCTGGGTTTTCGACATCATTTGAATACCGGTAATCTCCTTGGACATAGCGGATCCCCACCATAATTTCTAAGCGATAGGTGAGTTCCTTTGCCTCTGCAATATCCACCTCATCTGTTTCGTTTTTGTGAAGTTCAAAACCTCTATGGAGCAATTTCACCTGCAACCCATGTCCTTCTAAGGCAGCTGCGAGACGATTTGCTAACGTTTCAAACTGCGAAAATTGAAGATCACCACTATCTTCCGCTTGCCATAGACCAAAACCCCTATGGCGTACGGGCACGTTCAAACCCTCTTTTGCTAATAAAGTCTCCAGTTTCACCATATCGTCGCAGCGATAGTCCACTGCTTTATCTACGAGGACTTCCAACCGAAAACCGTTATCGACGACTGTCAACGGAAGTGTCTGTTCTTCAATTAGAGATTTCAGGACTTCCTTAACTTCCGGGGCACGGTGCGTTTCAGAAGCGAGGTGAGTCGTCGCTTTATCCTGTTCAGACACAGACCTCCCGACGGAAATACAGTGGCTTAGCAAGTCCCCATTCAGCCACTGCTTTACTATTTTGTTTATCCGTTCTTGCGTTAAGCCATCTGATTTCTCACTAACCAATTCTGGACCGCTATTGGACGCACGGAGCGGTAGTTCGAGTTCAGCAATTAAAGCGTCTAATAATTCTTTGACATCATTTGGACGCATGAGTTTTCTCCTTTCCCTAAATCAAATTTTTTGTCCGTTTTGCAATTTAACGCCGCGGAAAACGCCACAGAGAGACGCAAATACTCGCACTCGTCCAACTCGTATCCGAGGCTTTTTCAGGGTTCGCATATTCATAAGCATTCAGCACATAATTAATCCCAAAGGTTGTATCTATCTGTTCAGCAAGTTTTTTCACTGTTGAAAGCGGTATTTCAGTTTCCGCATCTTTTTCGAGTTGGAAGCCTCGATGGAACATTTTTGCCTTGACACCCTTCTCTTTTAGTAATACCTCAAATCGGTTTACAACCTTCTCAAGTTGCGGGAGTTGTACCTCAGTACCTGTTCTTTTCGCTAACCGAAAACCGCCGTGAAGGATTTTAACGGGGTACTGCGTCGGGTCATCCGCTGCAAATGTAATCAACCGGAAACCACCGTCCCTGAAACGGATCGGTAGCGACTCTTCCGCTATGATAGATTCAATAAATGCTTCAATCGCTAAGAAGTCCAGCAATTCTTTCGCAGGTGAAGACGCATCGGTTTTCGTATAGAATTCCATAATATCGGGACGACCAGGCGGAAGCACATGGATTTTACCGTCCTTGTTCCATTGGTTAATAACATCCTTAATACGCGCCTCTGTCGTAGAATACTTTGCCCCTAAATCTTGCAAGGATGCCATATCTACTATGTCAATTGGAAAACTTTCCTCCACAAGTAATCGCTTCAGCAGTTCCTTGACATCCGTCGGTGTCATGTTGGATTCTCCTTTTGTGAATTAAGAATGCAAATCAGCAGAAAAGGTTACATATAAAAAGCAAATTTTTTCGATATTTTGTGACTGCTAACTTTTATCGCCCAATATATGATTGAACTCGTCCGGATACTCCGTTTTCATCCAAGCAACTAACTTCTGTTTTGCCCGATGTAACCGCACCTTTGTCGCCGATGCACTAATGTCTAAAGTTTTGGCAATTTCCTCAAGCGTCATGTTATCAAGTCTTAATTCAAACGCGCTACGTTCTGACTCCGGCAGCCGCTGCGCCAACGTACGGACGATTTCTAATTGCTCTTCGGCAATTATTGACTCTATAGGCGAGCGATGTTCAGGTGCTATTGTGTAGGTTTCAAAGATTTCATCAACAGGATCCGTCTCAATACTTCTCCGGCTCTCTCGGATGTGTGTGGCAATGAGTTGTTTCGCGATACTAAACATCCAACTCGAAAACTTCTTGCGATCCCGAAGCGTTCCGAGGTGTTTGTGTACTCTGATAAACGTCTCTTGCATCAGGTCTTGCGCAGTTTCCCAACTCCCAACGCGTCTGTAGAAAAAATTGAGCAGCGACATCTCATAACGGTGGTAAAGGATTTCAAAGGCACCCTCATTCTCATCGTCTAAACTTTGATATACCAGTTCTTCGTCTCGTGATTCATCCATTGCCATTACATCCTATATTGAGGTCAATACCTGACAGATCGGTTCCCTATTGTAGATTAAGAATGCAAATCGAAAAAAAAGGTTACATCAAAAAGGAACCATGCTGCAATTTGCTATTAAGATAACGCGCGCCTATACGAGGGGACTCTTAACTGACGACTGATAACTGACAACTAATTACCATTTTTCCCCATTTCATGCTACAATGATTGATCAAACCACACGAGCGAATGTATTGTATGAATAATACCACCTATCTGATTTTGCTACTGCTCTTTTTTACGACTACCGCTGTTGGTATCTGCCAAACACCAAACGGCGCACGCCTCCACGGCACATGCGTCGATGCCGAAAACGGGCAACCGATCCCCGATGTCCTTGTCCGTGCCGATGCTGAAAAAATCGCGAGCGTCTACCCTGATCGAGATTTTGAGCACGCCACAGCAACAGACGCAAACGGCACTTTCTCACTGACGATTCCAAATGACCCGCAGACCTACTACGCCTTCTCACTCATGGCAATCCACCCGAAGTATCAGGCGAAACGCTTGCGGCACGAAATGTCACCGGAAAAAAGTAAATATGGCTTAGGAAAAATTGCCCTGAAACGCACATTAACGCTGAAAGGCAGTGTCTCTGGAGACAAGGATCTCGCTGGACTTATCGTGAACCTAAAGATGCACGCGAAGTCGGCGGACTTTTTTCGTGCCGCTGCACCGATTGAGCACGGAGCGAAAACTGACCCCACGGGCAATTTCCACTTTGCTGAACTCTATCCGATTGCGTACACCTTGACAATTTCCCGAAACGATGTTATTATAGCCTACGTAGAATCTATTAACCCGCAAAAACAAGCAGAGGTTTCTATTCGTTTACCGAAACTGGAGACATTACGCGGGACAGTTGTTGACGGACAGGCACATCCGGTAGCAAGCGCGTTGATTTACGCAACGCGACACGCGGAAACACCGTCCGGGCACAGCGTAATCCTCGCAGCCGCACAGGCAGACGACGCTGGCAACTTTCAGATGCAAGTCGTAGAAACCGAGTCGCAGTTTCTATCGCTTGAGATAAGTAAGAGGGGCTACTTTTCCAGAATCTACGAGAACGTGGATATCGAAAAGATGCCGTCGGTTGTTCGACTTGAAAAAGGAGTTACCGTTAAAGGACGCGTTATCCTACCAGAGGCGCTCCCCGCGGATGCACAGTTCACCGTGAGAGTGTTCCACGCAGATACACAGATGGAACCGAGCCTGAATCCGCTGGCGTTGCATAAACCGCTCTTGGCAAGATATTTTCCTGTAACAGAATCCGCTTTCCACATTGACGGGCTGTTTGCAGAAAAATATACCCTCTATATCACCGGAGACGGCATCTCGGCAACA
>JAPPDN010000303.1:5346-6197 GCA_028824575.1 Candidatus Poribacteria bacterium
GACGCATCAACGAATCCTGAAGAGCGCCTTATCATAGCAGATCGACCTACTGCAACGCTGCAAGGTCAAGTGCTCTGGGCGGATACAGGCAAGCCCGTCCGCAATGCTGTTGTTTCTCGATCGTGGTATCCCTGGGAATTGCATCCGTCCGACATGTCAATGACACTGGATCGATTTGAGGTGGAGACAGACGCGCACGGCAAGTTTAAGTTCGGGAATCTCACTGAAACGCGTTATCAACTACACATCCGTGCTGTTCGCGCGGTATTTGAGGATACCACAGAACGTTATCAACGGACGCGCATTCACAAACAGATCACAATTCCGGCTGCTAACACTGCATACCGTATCTATCTGGGAAAACGAGACGGCACCCCTTTTGCAAAGTAGTAGGCACGCTCCGCGTGCCGTTCACTCTTTCTAAAGACCTTATGAAAACTAAAGACCTTATGAAAACTAAAGACCTTATGAAAAACATCGCACACATTCTGATAGCAATCATAATCATTTGCGTCTTTTTTATCCCGCTGTGGCGCGCGGATGCCGTCCTTTGGGAAGACCATTTCGATCAAGAGGCAGAAGCGGATTGGCAGCACACCGGAAGCGATTCCGTCTGGACGGTTGAGGACGGGTTTTTAAAGACAAAAATTCAAGCGCGAGAACAGTGGAGCATGATATTTGAACGCTACCAATTCATCGCTTACCCAGGCCCCTATAACGGCTTTACGATTACGCTCGAAACCGTCGAGGCAACGCGTGCCAGATTCGGCATCGCACTCGCAATTCGTTTCTTTGATACTGTAACTGTAATCGACGAACACGGATACTACATCTTTTTCACAAACGTTATG
>JAPPDN010000803.1:0-5567 GCA_028824575.1 Candidatus Poribacteria bacterium
CTAAGCTGCTCCCCCAACCACTCCCTTCATCCCATGTTTCAGAGGTGGTATCACCATCAATTACCTCCTGAGCGCGATGATTTGGTACGGATTGAGAGGCATCTGCGGTTGCGCCGTTTCGGTTCAATGCGAAATTAATAAGAGGCGGTGGTGGTTCTAAAAGATGTTCCTGCAAAGTTTGCGATTTACAACCGATTACCGTAAGTAAAAGCGTCAGACACACAATATACACACGAAGCATCATTGACCTCCTTGGTTTTTAGCATATTTCCAAGGCTATCCGATAAGCTCTGGAAAATCAGCAATAACCACATCTCCAGATTTCAGGGTGTCCATTCATCCCACTCCTTGTCTCCTTCAACATCCCACCAGTCTGTTGATTCAATACTGGAAGTGACAATGGCAAGCTTACTCGCGTCACTAAGGAGGTCTTCGTCAGAAGACCAGTACGCGTTTAGCACATCAACAAGGACATTTTCTAATTGTGTCCCCCGTGTTTTGGCAACTTGTTGAGCGAGTTGGTATATAGCATTAGGAATATCAAGTGTGACCTGGTGTCCCATTATTATAAGCTCCTGTTTTAGTAATGGATTATATACAATTTTAATCCTCATGCTGTTATCTTAACACAGCTAAGCGTCCGAGCAGTTGCGCGGTTTGTTCCCCGACGACAGCACGTATTCTGTAAAAGTAGACCCCGTTGGCAAGTAACACGCCGTCATCATTTCGTCCGTCCCACAGATGCTCGTTGTAGCCTTCGTTTGCTGAAGCCTCTTTCAAGACTGTTACTCTCCGTCCAGATGTTGTGTAAATTGTGATAGAAACCTCATCTGCATCCAGCGACAAACGATAGGTAAATGTCGTTTCTCGCTTCAGAGGATTTGGGTAGTTATGAATGTCCCAAACTTGAAGAGAGGTATCCTCTGGCGAGAAGTCCGTATCATGTTTCTGAAGCGTCTGATAATCGAAATTTGTTAACCAAGCGGCTTCTGCATTTAAGGTGTTCAACAACTCCGCTTCAATCGTCTGATGTGAATACCCAAATAGTGGAATAAATTCCTTAATTCCTTTGATGTGCGGTTGTATGGATTTTGAGAATTCAGTGGCACTTATAAGTTTGGCACGGATTGCTTCTGCCGTTCCGAGTTGGTAGCCAAGTGTTATCGCTTCTATTAATTTTGTACGGCTTTCAAATAACAGCACCCACAACTCCATCAAGTGAATTGCGTCGCTTAAATCTTCAGTTGCCTCAAGATCAAAGGGTTTCGCGATCTCGCTTGCCGCCCTCATTTCATTTGCGGATTGCTGTTGTGGCGCCAAAAGTGCGGTAAACCGGTTCAAAGCAAATTTGGCGATCTTAAATTCGGGGATAGCCAATGTATCCTTTACCGCCCGCGGTCCGATCAACGTCCAGAACCGTGTTGCGAGTCCAGCAGAGCCGCTCCCGTAGGTGCCGCCTACGGTTAAGGATCCAGCGTAATCGGAAAAATAATTCGCCATGTTCCATCCGTTTACGCGTAGCGCATTCAGAATACGTGGGGCGGCTGCAGTCCCGTATCGGGCTATCAATTCATTAAGAAGTAACTGAAAATAGTCGAGTTCGACATCCCAATTGAGGCGTGCACTGACGAGTCTATCGAGGTATCCCAACCCCTGTGTTGCGCCTTGGACGGTGAAACCCCCTAAACCGATGACTTCAGGATCGTTGGCGAGTCGCCGGACACCTTCTACGAACAGATCACTCTCCAGCATCCAGAAGGGCATTACCTCTTCCACTTCGTGCGACAAAACTATGAAGCGATGCCCAATTTCACCAAGTGCCCTAATTTGTTGGATAGGTACTCCGGCATCTGCGACCGGTTCACCATCTGCGCCCCACTTTCGCGAGAAAATCGTCCCTTTCGGCAACCGGCGTGCATAGATACCTTCAGCATCCTTAAGCCAGCTGCTGTCATACCCGGAGACATAGAATTTGAAATCTGGACGTATCTCCCGCGCGGCATCAATAATTGTAAAGTAGACTTGCCAGAGTTTTGCTTGTCCCTGTTCTGTTCTATCACCACAATCTGGACAATTGCATGCGCGCGTCTCATGTCCCCATGACCTGAGATGAAAACCGGCAAGTGTTGGATACGTACGTACAATTGCCTGAATCAGTTCCTTGGCAAGTGTGTGGAATTCGGGTTTGGACCAGCAAAACGGTCGGTAAGATACTTCGTTCCGAGATGCCCCGTAAAATACTTCTGGTCCCAAAACGTCCGGCCGCTGCCGAATCAGTGCCTCAGTCGGTTCACCGGTCACATACATAAAGAGGTAAGCATCAATCCCGCGCCGTTTGAGGGCATTAAACCGATCTCGTAGCGTTGCGATGCGGTCCCGTCGTTGGGTTATCGGTTCGTCTTGTAGTGCTTCAAACGCCGGTGTATCGACATATTTGAAAGCGGTTCCGAACCCATCTTCGATCCCTGTGCCTGTCCAAACCCCCTCGCCGCCGCTCATGTTGATACGGTGACGTGCAAGCCAATCTGGGCTTTCTACCTCCAGCACGGCACGCACGGGGTAAAACGGGGCGGATGTCTCGTTTATGAACGGCACGAGTAGTACCTGCGCTCTGGTAACTGCGACCTCTGGATGCACCGGTGTTAATCCGGTTAACGCCGTAATACATTTTTCGATAAAGGCGTACGCGCCGTAGATAACGCCTCTTTCGGTATGTGCTGTCACAACAATAACAATCTCAGTGCCGACTTCAACTGTTTTAATACGATAGCCTTCGTCTCCGAGTTCTTTTGCAAGCGAAAGTTCTATGTTCGCTTGTAGTCCTGCAATCGTGGGATTTGATTTGGGGGTGCCTAACACGATCGCTGTTGGGGTTTCTGTCTGTTGTCGATTGGTGCGGATGTCGAGTTTAGTCCCTGTGAATCGCTGGATAAAGGTTTGGATCTCCTCGGCGGCAAATTGTTCCTGTGCCGAGGCATTCGCGCCAATCTGAAGTGTCGCCCTCGGTTCGCCGGATACCGCGATCGGAATTTCATTACTTTTTGCTTGCACCGCGGAGATCAGAAAGCAAAATACGACAATAAGCGTCTGAAAACCTTTCTTATATCGTGCCGCGTTTAGAGGTATCAGGCATCGCGTTTTAATGGACATGTTTACCTTCAAACCCCTGAAAGAAGTAGATAACACAAAAGGTCAGTGCGAATCCGATGACAAATAGCACTTTCGCGGTGCGACTCAAGCGAGAAACTTCAGTAGTATATTTGCCACGGAACCCATCCATCACGACATGCAGAAGCGTACCTACGGCGAATGCTGTCAGGTAATCCGTCAATTCCGCGAAAGCCCCCCGGAGCAGCTGCTCTCCCAATATTGCGCCCACCACGGGTCCAATTATCAGTGGTATTAGCCGCGCCAATGCTTTAATAAATATCTGGTCTCGAAGGAGTGCAACGGTGATAAGCACCCCAACTGGCAAGCGATGGATCAATACACCAAATGCGAGGGCACCACCGAGGACCTCTTCTCTTGCTGCGATAACCAGAGCAAGTCCATCCGTGAGTGAATGGAGCGATAAGCCAAAGACTGTTAAGTTGACTCCCCACCCGAGTTTCCTGTTATCGGTGTTATTCTCGGTCTCATCCCGCTGGTGTGTTGTAAGGTGTTCTATCACTGAGATTAAAAGGAACCCACCCCACATTACGAGGATTGTGACGTATCCTGCATCGGTGTAAAGGTGCATCATCATTACCAGAACAACACCAAGGACTGCGCCAGCGGTTAACCCGAATATGTTTCCAAAATGTTTTTGCTGTATCTGGGATAGAAAAGCGATTCCTGCGCCGAGTGGGACCGTCACGACCGCGATTGCCAGATAAAATATAAGCATGGTACAAATATAGCAAAATTCGGATTGTATTGCAATCTAAATTCTGTCCACCCGTTTACCGCTCAGGGTCATTCAATTTTAAGAAATTATTGGATTGGATGTCTTTTTTCCAAGATTCGCTGCGAAATGCTGCGAAAATTTCTGCGGTTTTTTAAAAAACATAACATATATTAAGTATTAACACCTGCGAAAAGGACAACACCAAAAACAGACAATTGAGTCACCCTGTAAAGAAACGAACGCTGAAAAAATCAGATTAAACTTGCAACACACTCAATAAGTCTAATATCCTTAATATACCGATCACATTTTTTCGTAGTAGTGTCAAACTATGATCGCGATTCTCCGCACAACCAAAAAGGAGTGCAAACCTATGGGAACAAAAATATTGCTCTGCGCGATACTCGCGCTAAGCCTCACAGTCAGTTATAGCCAAGCCGAGATTGATTCGGATAGAATTGTCGGGATCTGGCTATTGGACGAAGGCAAAGGCGATGTCGCTGAAGACGCGTCTGAACACGGACGTAAAGGTACGATTACCAATGGAAAATGGGAGGAAGGCAAGTTTGATGGTGCCCTTGAGATCAAGAAGGGTGGAACCGTTACCATTCCGCTCGGCAAAGGCATTATCGAAGATAAAGTGACTTTTATCTTGTGGCTAAACTTTACCGACATCGGCGGTCAACAGAACTATTTCTCTATATGGGATCAGAGCAACAACCGCTATGTCCCATACAAAAACGGTGGAAATCTCATGCGTAGTTGGACGAACACCTGGGATGTCGCCAGTGGTGTGACTGTCAAGGCAGACACATGGTATCATGTCGCCAATGTCTACGACGGAGAAACCTGCAAAATCTACATTGATGGCGAAGAAAAGGTGTCACAAAAGGTACCGAAGTTCCAACTCCAAGACCAGGATCAGACAGCATGGCTCGCTACCGATAAAGGGACAGGTTTCCTCTCCGCCACTATTATGGACGAGGTGGGTCTCTTTAACGATGCGCTCACCGAAGATGAAGTTCAGGGCATTATGAACGATGGTATCGATTTCACTGCTTTTGCTGTGGAACCGTCGGACAAACTCTCTGTACTCTGGGGAAAATTGAAGGCAGAATAGCAATGATTTTGCGGTCCCTTTGCTTTGTTTGGGGACCGCTTCACAGCAGGAGGCACCGATGCAATATTTTGCGTATGGTTCCAACATGAACGTTTCTCAAACGCAACAACGGTGCCCCAATATCACTCGTATAGGGAGGTCCCAACTCAAGGATTTCCGTCTTGTTTTTAACTACCACGCTGATATTATCCCTGCAGAAGGATGTATCGTTCACGGTGGACTCTGGAAACTTACAGGAGACCATGAAGTTGCACTTGATACGTACGAAGGTTACCCCAATTACTATGGTAAATATTATCAAGACAACGTCATGTTCTACAGGATGAAAGAAGCGTCTGACAATTCGGAACCTCCGTCAAGATGGTATCTCGAAATCATCATTCAGGGATACAAAGATTTTGGGCTAACGCGAGACGACTTTGAAGAGAGCCTCGGTGTCCAACAACTTGGGTTAACGCACACGGACCTTGAAATGATTCTCGGTGTGTCAACGAATGAATTAGAACGTTTATTCTCTCGCGTGGCAACCTCTCCTGTTTATCAATAAATTCTCCGTTTTAG
>JAPPDN010000803.1:5577-6193 GCA_028824575.1 Candidatus Poribacteria bacterium
TTTAGATTACCCGCTTCACATACACATAATACGCCCCAATTGCCAATTCGCCAGTTTCATCAGCAAACTCAGTGTGCATACGTGTCTGACCGGCGGTGAGGTCGAATGTAAACGTCACGCCTTTTGCATCCGGTGAAATGGCTTGTGTAGCCGTCTGGTTTCCAACGCGAATTTGTGCTGTTGTTAATGCCAACGCCTTTCCACCATTATAGAGATCAATATGCTCGCCCGGAATGCCATCCGTTATCGCCCTATCTTCGGCATAGGGCCACCGACGCAGCTCAAAACTGTACTGTCCATCTTCCGGCACCTCAATCGCCCAATAACCGTTGCACTCCATGCCGCGACGAATCATCCCCTGATTCCATGCGTGTGATTCTCCGTGCCAATCGTGCGTTGTGATACACGTAACAGGTTCGCTTTGCGTGCCGACGACAATTGGACAATCCTCATCAAACCGCTTTGAAACCAATTTCCACCACGCCTCATAATGTTCACGGAGTTCTGTGACAACCTCTGGATGTGCATCTGCTATATCGTGTTGTTGCCCGGGATCCGCTTGAATATCGTAGAGTTCTTTTCCGGTGATGAGTCGTCAGCGTTGCGACATCGTCGC
>JAPPDN010000672.1 GCA_028824575.1 Candidatus Poribacteria bacterium
AAGACCCGCGCTTTGCAAGCTTTCTGATGCGAATTATGGCGCGTGATGAAGGTATAGCCTTCAACTTACGCAATGACATCATCAGTGACCTCGCCACCTATGGTGTTATCAAAGAGGGGACTGACGGTATGTGTGAGATCCTCAATCCAATTTACCTCTACTGCATTATGCAGGTATTCAAACCACTCGTAAACGGACTGGAGCAGGCGTATTTCCCTGAAGACACGGACGATGAGGCGCGTGAATATCTCACACCCGCGGGGTGGATTGATATGGCATCTTTACTTGATAATTTCCGGGATTTCATCGCGCGGGCAGGGTTCAGGATTCTGCAGGTTCCAGACACGCCCCAAGAGTCGGTAGGACGACACCTCTTGCTCGCCTATCTCGATGAGTTTGTGAGACGCGTCGGCGGGGTGATGCACATTGAAGTGCAAACTGGGCGCGGCAGAATGGACCTCCTTATCACCCACAATCAGCGAAAATATATCGTTGAGACAAAGATTTGGAGAGGCGAGAGCCGTTATCAGTCAGGCAAGAAGCAACTTGCGGCGTATCTTAAGTTAGAAGGCGTAACGGATGGATACTACGTCGTGTTTGATCATCGGCAAACCCCCGATCCTCGGATAGAGACGGAGACATTGGACGGTGTAGCCATCCGGAGTTATGTTATCCCTGTGATACAGGAAGCTCCCTCAAACATTAACCCTCCTCTGTAGGAGCGAGCTCGGCTCGCGATCTTCAGCAGACAACAATCCATTTTTCCGAGAACTCCATAAAATTTCATAGCAAATTTCATAGCAGCTTCCATACAACCTCCCGCAAAAACCGCTGAGAACTCAGCCAACATATAGGTTTACAACCCTTTTCAAAATCCATCAATTTTCAGAGTAGCTATGAAAACTGTGAAATTAGTGCCATCAGAAAAAGACATGCACCCCGAAATAAAAACTACGATAAAATATAAAAACCTGTAGACACCTCTCAAAATTCGTCCATTTTCCCCAATTCTTTGCAGAATTAGGCAACCGATTTGTCCATCTCCCGCGTCTTTATATATTGAAACGCGGATCTACGTGAACGCGAACAGAATCCCGTAAAGAATCAATCGTTACGTACGTGAATTGTAAGGAGATAAAAGATGCAAAGAAATTGGCTGGTTTCTACAGTGTTGGCAGTATCAATTTTCGGCTTATGCATAAGTCTTCTAAGTTGTGCCACAAATAAAATAAATCTGCGAAAAACACTGGATACGAAGGAAACTCTACAGGTACAGGCATACTGGGATCCAATTGCGGATGCCTCGCTCGGTTTGCCCGATCATTCACCGAAGCATGTCGCGCTGTTTAAGAATCTCTCACCGGCGCACGTCAGTCGAGAATATGATGTAGACACTTTCAAAGCCTTTTTTCCAAAAGGATCTGTTCCTGTCGGACACGTGTGGGACCTGGATATGGACGAAGTCCTCCCGTTTCTCCGCCAATTTCATCCAGGGGCAACCGGGGAGATGCATATCAACCCCGGTGGAGAAGCTGCCATAGAGATATTTGGGCGGCGTATAACTCTGATAAAGGTAGGTTTGGAGTCAGAGGGTGCCTTCGCATGTCTTCGCGCTCTTTCGCCGACTTATGCCGAAATCGTTTTCAGAATCCATGCTGAATTCCAACTTGATGAAGAGGCGCGTGCTTATTTTACACCGGCACAATTCATTGGAAGGTTGATACTCAATCGGCACAACGGTACGATTCGCGATTTTTGGCTTCATCTCCCACCGCGTAATACCAATGTTGACATCAACGCCTTCGGCGGTGCGGATATGGTTTACGTACCGCGCATGGAACTCATCGCACAAAACGCGCATGATGAGAGTGATATTGTCTGGGAGACTGCTATTACAGAGGTGGTGGCGCAGTCGGCATTAAAGGCTTCCTTCTACAAATCTGCCGAAATTGAGAGGCACCCCGTTAAGGAGGCTGTTGTAAAAGCGCAAGCGGAGAATCGTCCGATTCATGTACTTCTCACATGGGGTGTGTTTGATGACGAATCGTGCTGAGCGAGCGGTAAAACTTTGAGGGCAGTTGTCCTCTCCGATTCAAAAATCGTAAAATTGCTCAATAAGCACTACGTCAATGTATTCCTTCTTATTAGAGATTTGCGTGAACTTCAGAAGAAAACGAAGGACGAGTCAGTCAGTAGATTCGCGAACACGATTTCCAAAACGTTTGAAGAAGCCGTCGCGCGGGACGTAGATGGTTCGGTCAACAGTTTTGTACTATCACCCCAATTGGACTTGATAGATCATTTACCTTATGAGGATCTAATAAAACCGAATGAGGTCATTGACGATACATACCTGACATTTCTAAAGGATGCTCTGACCAAAAACAATTTGACGAAAAAAAAGTAGATGCGTTTTGGAACCGAGGCTCTTGTTACTGGAAAAGGGTTAGCCTGACAATTTCTGATTACTAACTGCTATTTCACTGATAACCGACTCCTGAAAACTAAAAACTGAAAAAATTAGGCAACCGTTTCGTCTGTTACCCGCGTCACTATATATCAAGATTAGGATCTACGCGAACAGCATCTTTTTCTTTAGTCGATGTTACGCAGCACTTTCGTGTTAATTATTATGAAGAAATTTAAAATGAAAACCTTAACTCTTACCATATAAAGGAAAAATAAAATGAAACGAGTTTTGATACTTTTTCTTTTAGCGAGTGGAGTGCTAAGTTTCATAGCAATTTCATTGGAAGGTATACCCGTCCAAGAACCTCCAGCACATTCGCAGAAAATCAAAATCTTTCTTGATCTCGCAGGTGAAAGTGAGCTTATATCCTTAGCAAAAGAACAACTGCTTGAGGCCTTTAGTAAAATTGAAAATATCGATGTTGTTGAGGAGATTGGAGAAGGCGTATCCTATGTAGTCTCTGTTGTTCTCGTGGAAGCACGCGCCGGCACAGATAGGCAAAAAACCGGTAATATCGCTGCTTGCATTCAGTATATCGACTATTTTGACAATAGTATTCTCAAATCAGATGTTGCTGTGTCAAATTGGGAGCGCGTTGACAATCTCACAGAAAATTTGATTGAACATTCCCAAACAGGTTTGCACCTATTTCCTAAAAGTGATTTGGAAAATGTGGCAAGCCGTGTCGTTTCCAAGTTTCAGACACTATTTTTGGAAAAGGAAAAATAAAACAAGACTTACATAGACACGAATGGATCGCACGACATCAAACAGATATTAATTTTAGACTGGACAATCCGCAAGGATATATCTCATAAATAGGTTTAAGGCACCCTTCACACCGGACTTCGTCCAGCAAACTGATAAGGAGATAGAAAATGAAAACCTTAAGCGTTGCGCTACTCGTTCTAATAGTGATGAGTGGACAACTGAACGCCGACAACCACTCGGCAGCTGATAACAAAATTACACTTAACCTTACAGATACCTCAGAAATATTAGTGAAAGGCTTCATCGCGCCGATTGGGGATACTGTGTCCGATGACTTTAAGGATTGGGATGCGTTAACAAATCTGCGGGTTGCTGAACCAGAGAAACGATATTCTACATCTGTTTTCCAGTCTTTTCTTCCGAACAAACCGATTTCGGTCGGCGCACTCTGGGTGCCAGATATGACGGGAGTAGTTAGCTTGCTCAAGCAACTGCATCCGAATCCTAACCTACTTATGCATATCAATGCGGGAGATTCCCTCGGTTTGTGGGCATGCCTGCGCGCTTACAACGAGCAATACGCTGACATCGTGTTTCGGATCCATGCGGAATTTGCCTTTAAGGATGGTTGGTTCACGCCTTCTCAGTTTACTGGGCATCTTGTTATTGATCGCCTAAAAGGAAAAGTCTCGTTTTTCGAGATGTACGTCCCTGAAGGTCCGGTAAACTTCGATGTCAATCGGGTAGTGCATGGAAGCCGCATTGCTGGCGCGGGTTATTGCTCGAAGATGGAACTCCGTGCTGGAACGCAAGATTTGCTGGAAAACGTTGAATTCGCAGCATCCATTACCCAAGCAGCCGCGGAACGCGCACTGATATTGCGTTTCTACAAATCGCAGCAAATTAATTGGATAGCACCCGACCAAGTATTGGAGATGGCAGAAGCACAGCAGAAGCCGATTCATGTGATCTCCATAGATGGCCCTTTAACCGATGAGTCGTGCTGAGGGAGCGGCAAAAGCCTGAGGGCAGGTGTCCTCTCCGACGACGAAAATATTGAATTCATGAACGAAAATTTCATTAATGCTTGGGTGTCCAATGTTGAATTAGAGCGCACGCCCTTTAAGCAAAAATTCATGGGACTCAGACGACAGCAAGGCTTCAAGCCGTTTGACAAAACGCGCCCATTAGCACAGGCAATCATGAAAGGCTGGAAGCAACGCTCACCCTCAGATTCTTTGGTGATCTCGCCAGAACTTGAACTCATGGGTAGACTCCCCGTTAATGAACGCGCTTCGCCCTACAACGGCGAAAAGGGTTATCTCTTATTTCTCCAAGAATCCTTGGAGGGAAAACTCCCGGGATTGCGCGAGGCGTCCTCAGAACCCCAACCAAAAGATTGGGATAGCGTCCTTGAAACCGCTGTCGAATCGGGTGTTATTAAAGATAACAGTTTGAGCGTTGTACTCACCCGCGAACACGCCGAGAAAGAAATTCTCAGTGTTTTTCGGACATCTGAGACCGATTCTCAAAATTATACTGTCATTGAAATTGATGCGACAACCTTTAAAGATGGTGGTGTGCTGACTATTGATGTCTGGGTTGGGGAATCCGAAGTTTCGGGGTCGTTTGATCTGTTTGCTGAGGACACTACAGAACTTGCGCCTGACAATGCCCTTGCCTCCGTACGGGATATTCCAACGAATCAAAGAGAAGTGGTCGAGCATCCTTTTGAGCGCGGTCAAATCTTTAGGTTGGGGGCTATTGGGAATGCCAGTGAGAAAGGCAAAATCAACGGTTTTCTCGCGAAAATTTCTGTAGAACCACCATCAGCAAAAAACACCGAAAAGTAACCTACCACAAGTCCGGTAGATGTAGTTTTCAACAACTGCATAGGTGTCAATTTAGGGATTTTTCGCAGCGTTTTATGACGGATATAATAAACATGCTGAAGAAATCCGCAGAAATACGCAGAAATACGCAGAAATACCCAAGCAAATACCCCTATCAAAGACACCAAGCAAAGACACCAAGCAAAAACCCCTTACAGGGCTTGGGTCTTTGCTCAGGTATACTGCTATAAACATACTAAGAAACACCCAAGCAAATAAACCCTACGGGACTAAAGAGGGTTTTGAAGTCTTCAATGTTTCTGGGTAGGATCCGGTTCGGTTGGAATGCAGGTCGCATGAATCAACGGTATGAATGCCTTATGGGCATTCACCGGGGTGTGTACACCGCAAAACCGCACCTACCGGCCTGGGGGGCGCGATGGTTATTATTTCTAAAATTGACACTTATGGTATAGTTTTCAATAACTGAAAAGGATACGAAAATGAAGATGACCAGATTCGCAAGTTTTATGTCCCTTTTAACCCTTATTATGTTTCTCGCAAACGGGTTTACGGAGGATTTACCCTCTGGTGCTATTGCGCGAATTAATGCACCTGTTAATGCTATAGCATACTCTCAATCCGCAAATCAACTCGCGATAGCTGCCGCGAACAATATCTATATCCATGATGCGGATACCTACAAAGAATTGATAGTGCTTGCCGGACATACTGATTCGGTACTGGCGGTCGCCTTTTCTGAAAACGGCAAACTGATTGTCAGTGGCAGCGCGGACAAGACGGTGCGATTGTGGGAAGCAGAGACAGGGAAACTCAGACGGGCCCGGGAAGAACACACTGCACCTGTTAATATTGTCGCCTTTTCTCTGGAGGGAGAAAAGTTTTGGAGTGCAAGTCGCGAAAATAACATGCTTCGGTCGTGGTACTCGCGTGATGGCGGCCGTTGGAGTGAAAAAACCTCCTCATTAGATATAGTGAAGTCAATTACGACAGAGGCATTCTCACAGTATGGTGAAACTTTTGCACAGGCAGTTGAAATGACAATGGCTGTTAAAGACCACCTACCAACTGTTAAAGATAGGTTTGAATTCGCTGTTTTCTTGTCTGAGACTGACACTGGTAAAGGACTTGCCCCT
>JAPPDN010000841.1 GCA_028824575.1 Candidatus Poribacteria bacterium
GCCGTTGCAGTTCATCTTCCGATACTTCATAAAGGTTATCTTCGTTTTGCACGCCAGGGTCAATCTGGTTTTCAATGCCGTCCAGCCCCGCTGCAAGGAGAACTGTTGATGCAAGATAAGGGTTTGCCGCCCCGTCGCCTAACCGGTTTTCAATGCGTCCCGGCGCAGGAATCCGAATCATCTGTGTCCGGTTGTTTGCACCGTAAGTAACATAAACAGGTGCCCACGATGAACCCGAACGCGGGGGTCTACGAACTAAACGTTTGTAACTATTCACAAGCGGATTTGTGACGGCTGTGACCGCATCCGCGTGTTTGAGGACCCCGCCTGTGAACCAGTAAGCGAGTTGAGACAACCCGTTTTTATCGTTTTCGTCAAGGAATAGATTTGTCTGATTCTCTTCATCCCAAAGGCTCATGTGAAAGTGTGCCCCGTTGCCTGTCAGGTTTGTGAACGGCTTCGGCATAAACGTCGCCAACAACCCGCGTTCCTCAGCGATCGTTTTAACCATCCATTTGAAGAAGGTATGCCGATCAGCTGTCGTGAGCGCGTCCGAATAAGTCCAGTTTGCTTCAAATTGACAGGTTCCGTCCTCATGATCATTCGCGTACGGCTCCCACTCCAATTCCTGCATATATTTAATCAAGGTGGTCATCGTATCAAGATTGCGGTGCAATGCCCTTAAGTCGTAGCACGGTTTATCTAAAGTGTCGAGTTTGTCCCACGGCGCGTAGGCACCCGACTCATCCTGTTTTAACAGCATGAATTCCGCCTCAATGCCAACATTGAAGACATACCCTCTCTCCTTCGCTGCATCTAATTGCCGCCGTAGAATTGTCCTTGGACAGTAGTGCCACGCTTTACCTTCAACATACATATCCCCCGCCACCCATGCTATATTTTTCCGCCACGGTACGATTGTCAACGAATCAAAGTCGGGGATGCTCGCCATTTCCGGGTCGTGTGGATATTGTCCTATTTCACCAGCGGCAAAGCCTCCGAAACCTGCTCCCTCTTCTGCCATATCTTCAAGGTGCGTCGATGGAATAACCTTCGCCTTCGGGGCACCGCTCATCTCAACAAAAGAGCAGAGGAAAAACTCAATACCATTCTCTTCAACGAAACGTTTAACTTGTTCTCGGGTCATGAAATTGTTCTCCCATAGTTTGTGTAGGAGGTCGTACCTCGAAAGTGAGACGAAATACTCCCCAAAAGTCGCTTTCCACAGAATACGAAGCGACTCATGTATTTTCATAATGTAAAAAGACTATGTATAAAATGCTAAACCATGATAACATTATATCTGAAGTCCTGGAAATTTCAAGGTTGATTTTTTCGTGTCAAGTTTAGGAGACTGGCAAGCTGCACCACTTTATAATACAAGTTTGGTTGGCAAGCTGCACCACAACGAAAGGAAAAACGATGGCATTTTTTCCCCGTTTTCATACAAAAGAGTCGCTTTTAATGGGTGTATTAATCGTTGCCTATCTGTTACCAATATGGTTGTTTACCTATTTTCCGACACAAGACGGTGTAAGCCATGTCTATAATTCACAGATCCTGACAGAATACAACAACCCTGAATATCAGTTTCGCGACTATTACGAAATTAATTGGTACCCTTTTCCGAACTGGCTTTCCCACTTTTCGTTGGCAGTGTTAATGTTCATCTTTCCTGCTCTCATCGCCGAGAAAATCTTTCTGAGCCTCTATGTCATCCTCTTTCCACTCGCAATCTATTATTTCCTGAATGCTGTACAACGCGGACGACATGCCCTCGTTATACTGAGTTTCACCTTTGTTTACAATTATCTTTTTCTCATGGGCTTCTACAACTTTGCTATCAGCGTCCCCCTCTTTTTCCTCGCACTCGGCTATTGGTGGAAACATAAGGACGATTTGAACAGGAACCGTATCATTCTACTCAACCTACTCATCGTTAGCACCTATTTTGCACATCTCATCTCTTACGCCTTCATCTTATTCTCTATCGCCTTGCTGGCACTTCTCCATTTCAAACGAGACTTCAAGCGAATCCTCATCACAGGGTGTTCCGTCTTACCCGCAGCCATGTTGTTGCTCGTCTACCTTCCCACCTCTGACTTATTGGCGGGAGAGCCTCCTGAATTTGGATTCGGACGGGTCGGAGAACTGTTCGCGAATCTGATCGGTATGCACGTACTCGTCTCTTACACCGAACCGCCAAGTTGGATTTCTGTTACCGTCTCTGCTTTTCTGATCTTTCTCGTCGGCGTAACATTCTGGGAAAATAGAAAGGGCACCACAGCAGAACATCCCGGACAAAAAGCGTTTCTCTATCTCGCTGTAGTGCTTCTCGGTCTCTATTTTATTCTACCTAATTCCATCGGTCCCGGCGGTTGGGTCAATGACAGACTCGCTATTTTAGCCACCCTTGCCATATTTGCATGGTTTCGTGGATTCCACAACCTCCAATGGAAACGCGCATTTACAGCCGTCGTCACGCTGCTCGCGCTTGTTAACCTCGTTTATGTCGGTGTTCTATTCAAAAACCTTAATGCCGAAATCCGAGAGTTTAACGCTTTTGTCCAACGGGTTGAGAAAAATAGTGTTATCCTCCCACTTCACTTTGATCCGAGAGGTAACTCCAAACGCGTCGGCATCTTTGTCAATGCTGCCAATTACTACTGCCTTGACAACGGTTGTATCAATCTCGGCAACTACGAGATACAGTTTGACTACTTTCCTGTCCGTTTCAACGCCGACTTTGAAACGCCATTAGACGAAAAAGAGTGGGTGCAGATCGTCCATTGGCAGCCGGAAAAGATAGACCTCTGCGATTATGCTGACAACGTGGATTATCTATTGCTATGGGACACGCCAGACGAGCCTATCGTTGCTGAAGCAATTGAAGCGTGTTATACACTGATTGCATCGGAAGGGAAGTTGAAACTCTATAAAGGGCAGCGAACAGCACGCTGAGAACGGAATCCAAACGCTATTTCAATACTCTCCGCGGAGCGTGAGGGTTGCGATGGTATGTGTATAATTGAGAAAGTCGAGAAACGGATCTTCTTCGTTCGTTCGGTTTTGCGTAATCTGATAGTCGGCGTTCAGTGTCAGGTATTGGTTGAATTGCCAGTTTAACTGCACATTCGCCCCTATTTGATTATCCCTACGAATTGGGGCATCTTCCGTAATAATCCCCGACTCGTCCAGAATCTGTCTGCCTTCAAACACTACCCACAGCCTGGAGAGACGAAACCGAAGCCACCGTCCAGTCTCAAGTCTGTAAAAGGAACTTGCTGCGACTTCAGTGCTGATGAAATTAAAGAAATCGACATTCGAGCGGTTCAGGAATAGGTTAATCTCCTCCTGAAACATGAACCGTTCAGTTGCTACCTGTATCAGTTTCGCAGAACTGATATGTCGCCAATCTTTTCGGCGTTCATTGTCTTCAAGTCCTGTTATACCTAAGATAAGATTGTTCAAATTGGTTTGGTAACTGCCGTGTTCTATTCCATATTCCAGTTTGCTGAGCATCTGTTTAAGGATCCCAAACTGCAGACGCGTCGTCACTTTATGATTATTAGAACCGACAAGTAGGAAATCCTCTCTACGCGAGTCTTCATCGTCAAACCGGTGTAAGCGGAAATTATATGCCAGCACCCGTCCGAAACGCAGACCGAGTTGCTGTTCTATGTTGTTATAGACATCCAAGGTGCGGACGAAACGTTGTAACTGATACGAAGCAACGAGCGGTGGTAAACTTGTAACAGGCTTAAAACTAACTTCACTTGAAAGCGTGTTACTGAACGCATCAAATTCGTCGAGTTTGCCTTCGGCACCGGTGTAGTTTTCAACTTGGGGCGTATATTGTAATTGGACGCGAAGTTTATCGGCTATCGGTAAATCTCCGCCTAAGTTAACACCGAAGCGGTTAATCAAACCTGAAAGTTGCGGATCGTCTTCTCCAGCGAGGCTGCTCGTGTACGGATCCACACTCAAACCGAGCTCAATATGATTGTTGAACGTGTTCGAGAGATGCGCATTGACTATCAATGCAGCGGACTCGGTTTCGGGCTTCTCAGGTTCCTTTTCAAGGAGACTGCGTCCAAGTTCGGTCTGAAGCTGCGCGCAGAGGGAACCCGCTCCGAGATGTATAAAGGTGAGGAGACATAATCCGAAAAAGAGAAAGTTTTTTTTCATTTTTTATCTATTGAGTTTTCACTTTTAACCTTTTGGGAAGTCGGTCCTAAATCCAGTTTGGGCGGTTTGTGTTTGTCGATTGCGTAGGGACCCGTCCCCGGGGCACAGAGCCGGATGAACCGAGGCATCCCAGCAATACTCAGTTTATCCACGAGGGCTTCAAGTCCGAGTTTATGAAGGTCTTCATCTGAGATTTGCCGGATACGTGTTGCCAATGGTTTCCCATTTTTAGAAACATAAGCCTTCAGTTTGGATATACGGTTCCGTTCCGCTTCTGCGTCTTTACCTGCTTGGCGAATTTGTTCAATGAGAGTGTCCATATCTGGTAAATTATCCAGCCATTTATGCCGTTCAATCGAGTAATCACCAGAGAGCGGTTGAATTTGCTTAAGGAACCGTGATACACCAGCAACACCAAGTTTGTCTGCAAGTGCTTCCATCCCGAGTTTGTAAACCTCATTATCTGTTATTTTTAGAACGTCCATTTTAATTATCCCCTGACTGTAGCCATTCATAAGGGTTTTCGACGCGGACACGCAATTTGTAACTGAGACTTTTTGCCTTTCTGAGGAACCGGTCATCTACGAGGCGCGTGTTTGTTTCGTCTCGTCGGTTTGTTCGATTAATTTGGGGTTTTCATACTGGTCAACAGCGTAAACCCCGGTTCCTGGTTCACAGACTCTCAAGAAATGGGGCATCCCACCGAGTCCAAGCGTTTCTATAAGCAAGTCAAGCCCGATTCTATAAAGGTCTTCGTCGGAAATCTCTTGGAGACGCTTTATTTGCGGTTTTCCATTGCCGTAAATATCGGTTTTCAGCTTGGCTATACGCTGATTCTCTATTTCTACTTCCTTATTAACCTGCCGAATTTGCTCAACAAGAGTGTCAATATCTGGTAAAGTGTCTAACCATTTATGTCTTTCGAGCGTGTAATTACCCGTCCGCGGCTCAATCTGATTCAGGAACCGGGACGTGCCAATGGTGCCGAGATTATTAATAAGGGCATCAATACCGAGGTGATAAACCTCACTGTCTGTTCTTTTTTTACGGATTTTCATCTTGGGTCATCTCCTGTAACCATTCATAAGGATTTGCAACTCGGACTTGTAACTGTGAACTGAAACGCTTCGCTCTCTTGAGGATTCCATCGTCTGTTGTGAGAAAGACATCTACATCACTGCTTTCAGCACAAGCGAGATGTAAAGCATCCGCTTGCTTGAACCCTAACGATTCAAAATATTTTGCCTTTGAGGTTTCCGCCAAATTAATGATGACATTTTGATATACATAACTCAGATGAGATTGAATTTGCTCACGTTTACGTCGATTTTGGGTGTTATTAACCTCAAATGTTAAAACTGCACTTCCAAACCAGAGCCATTGTCCGGTGGAACAATAATTGAGAATTGTTTCAATAGCTTCCGCTTCTCGCTGAATCCGGACGCTTGTTACAATATCATCAAGGCGGCTCAAACAACACGTATCAAGATAAATTTTCCAGTTGTAAAAAGGTGTTTTCACGCAGTGACTCTAATCTATTTTAGCAAAAGTAAAACTCGCCGCTATTCAATCATCCCCGTTTCTGGGCTTGAAGCAGTCGCATAGAGTTTCCGAGGAATCCGCCCTGCTAAAAATGCAGCTCTACCGGCTTCAACCGCTTTCTTCATCGCCTCCGCCATCAGCACAGGACGATGCGCCTTCGCCACGGCTGTATTGAGCAAAACACCGTCGCAGCCTAATTCCATCGCTATCGCCGCATCCGATGCTGTCCCGACCCCCGCATCTACAATGAGCGGCACCTGCACAAGATCTCGGATAATCTGGATGTTATACGGATTCCGAATCCCCATCCCAGAACCGATCGGCGCACCTAACGGCATCACCGCCGCACAACCGACATTTTCCAATTTCTTACAAGTAATCGGGTCGTCATTACAATACGGAAGCACAGTGAAACCGTCTTTGACAAG
>JAPPDN010000063.1 GCA_028824575.1 Candidatus Poribacteria bacterium
GCTTGGACTGCGGGTGAGAATCTCACTAACACTGTCCCAAACGAAGCGACTGCAACCATTACACCGAGATATAGCAAGCCTTGCTGCATCGTGATACTCTCAGACCGGAACAGGAAACCCGCTGCAACAGCACCCGCGTTGCCACCCGCGCCGACGATACCGGCAACAGCGCCTAACGCCTTCCTATTGATAAACGGAACGATGCCAAACGTCGCGCCTTCGGACATCTGCACGAAGAGACTAAAGACAATCATCGTTCCAACAGCAAGCAGAAGTACAGCCATTTGTGAGAACAGCGTCAACATGACCCCTTCACCTAACAAAACAACAAAGAGGAACATGACACGCCCGCGGAGTCCCATCCTTTTCGCAAAGAAATCGGAGAAAAACCCGCCGAGACTTCGTGCAAAAATATTCATTAAACCGAACAAGCCAGCGATGAGTCCCGCGGTCTTGACATCCAACTGGAACTGGTCGTGATAGTAGAGCGCGGCGACGTTGTTAATGGTGAGTTCCACGCCGAAACAGGCGGCATAAATAAAGAAAAGTGCCCAGACGCGGTAGTCTTTAATCGCCAGCATGAAAGATTCTTTGCCTTTGCCCTCTGAAGGTTCAAGTTCACCGCGTTCACGGAGTTCCTTATAGTTTCCATCGGGGGCATCTTGGGTCAAGAAGTAATAAGCGAACCCAGTGATAAACAGCGCAACACCGGGCACGACCATTGCGAGCCGCCATCCGAGGAATTCGTTCACACCGAGGCTGAGAATAGCCGTAAAAATGAGGGGCATGACCATCTGCGTAACACCGCCGCCGAGGTTTCCCCACCCGGCTGTCGTCGCATTCGCTGTGCCAATAACATTCGGCGCGAACATCACCGACGTGTGATACTGCGTGATGACAAATGACGCACCGATTGCACCGATTGCCAGTCGGAACAGCAGAAACGATTCGTAATTCTGAGCGAGTCCGATACCCATGACAGGCAGCGAACCGAGGATCAGGAGCCATGTATATGCCTTTCGGGAACCGATCTTATCGCAGAGGGGTCCGATTAAGACACGCACCAGCACCGTAATTGCCACAGAGGCGATAATCGTATTACCGATCTGTGCCTTTGTTAACATCAGATCCTCGCGGACAATTGCCATAAGCGGGGCGATACCGAACCAACCGAAAAATGCGAGGAAGAACGCGAACCATGTGGTATGAAAAGTTCGCATCTGAATCGTTTTTAAGCTAAAGAGATTTATCTGTGTCGCTTTATTTTTTATATCCATAATTTTATATTTCCTTGCGGATAAGTTTCATTGATTGGTAGCTTGACCGTTTTCGTTTTCGAGTCGCTTTGAACGTTGTTCAAAGCTAATACTATTTTTGGACATTCGGCAAAAGCGATATTACCGCCGTGAAAGGTAAGGAATGAGTCCTTCAAGTACTCGCGGTAAATCATCGCAAGGTACATTCTCCAATACTTTGGGTGCGACTTTCGGATTTGCCCCGGCATTGCCCTTGAGGAACACGTCCACAGCATCGGTAACAACACCATCAATCTTAATTTTCTTACCGAGTAGCCCAATATCCGCGGCAGCGTGATTGCCACACCCGTTTGGACAGCCAGACCAGTGTATCGTGAGCGGTTTCGTATTGCCCAGCCTCGCTTCCAAATGCCGGATGGCTTCCATCGCGCGTTCTTTCGTTTCAATCAGCGAAAAGTGGCAGTAGTCGATACCTGTGCAACTCACCATACCGCGCCTGACTTCCGAAGGATCATATCGGAGTTCCTGTAGCAGCGGTTCTGCGGTTAATTCTCCGATCTTTGCGTCCGGTACGTTGGTAATAATCAGGTTCTGTCCCTGCGTGAGGCGGATATCGCCGTTGCCATACTCCTCTGCGAGTCGAGCGACCTCGAAAAGTTGTGTTGTCGTAATACGTCCGACAGGGACAACAAGCCCGATGTAGTTGAGGTGTGGCTCTTTCTGTGAGAAAACACCGGTATGATCAGTCTTCTTCTTCCCGCGCGCATCTTTACCCGCCCTCAGGAGCGGTTGTTTCCTGTGCCGACGGCTTTCTAATTCTTCCCGGAATTTTTCTACACCCCAGTCTGCCATCAGAAAAGCGAGGCGAGATTTATTGCGAGCCGTCCGAGGTCCGTGATCTCGAAAAATTAGCGTAATATCCGCACACAAAACTGAGGCTTCCTCAGGGATAATAAACACATCAAGGGGTTGCGCTGGCGTGTACCCTCCAGATCCCATCTTTCCGCCGACGGCGACGTTAAAGCCTTTTGTCTCCTGACCATCAATCTCCTTTACCGCAGGCGTAAGCGCGATGTCCTGTGAGGCGGTATGGGTACAGTTATCTAAACATCCCGTGATACCGACATTAAACTTGCGTGGAATATCGGTGAATTCCTTGTTGCCGACAATGAGGTTCGTGAATTCCCTGCCGACATGCGAAGCGTCAAACAATTCGTTTGGCGTTAACCCAGCGACGGGGCACCCAATTACACCGCGAATGTTATCGAAACCGGTTTGGAGTGAACCTAAACCGACCACTTCCAGCCGATTCCAGATGTGCTGGACATTTTCAATCGTGAAGCCGCGGATCTGTATCTGCTGACGCGTCGTGAGGTCCACAAATCCGGGTCCGTGTGCCTCACTGATTTCAGCGATGGCGCGAAACTGCTCGGCGTTACTGAAACCACTGGACATGCGGAGCCGCATCATAAACGCCCCGGGTGTCTGTTTCCGATAAAAGACACCTACCCACTTGAGTCGGTCGCGCTCGTTTGCCGGAATGGATTCCCAACCGTTCCGAATGTAGTTCGGAATGTCGTTGATCACCTCAAGTCCATTTTTTTGTTGTTTGAGGACCTCTGCGGCGTTTATCTTGGGTTTCCTTTTTTTAGCAGCCGCCGTTGGTGCTGAACGCACCTTTCGACTTGCAGAAATAACTTTCTTTTTTGATCTTGATTCGTTCACCTTTGAACCTCCTTCAGAAATAGGTGGCTTTCAAATGGGTACATACCTGAATATAAAGACAGAAAAAAAGGCATCCATCGGCAAGCACAATGCTTTGCCAAATAGACACCTGTGTCTGGTTCCAGACCATCTTTGGTTGGAATCGTTGTTATTATGTATTATGCCTAATAACACAAAACATATTTGTCTGTATTAGGCAAAATCGGTAATTCTCATGTGTACGTTTCGTTCATCGTTGAACATACGTACTTTCAAAGCGGAAATAGATATGTCCGGCTATAACTTATTTGTCAATACTTCTGCAACCGACAGAATGTCCTGCGAGACTTCTGCGAGCCGCTTTCTGCGATTCATCGCCATTTTCCGTAAAATTTGATACGCCTGCGCTTCATTACAGCCCCGTTGCTGGGCGACAAGCTCCTTTGCACGTTCAATGATTTTGCGTTCAGCAAGGTTTGTTTTCGTCTTTTCGAGTTCCTCTTGCAATGCCCGGAATTCATAAAATCGGGCGATGGCTGCCTCTATGATCGTTTTAACTCTGGCACCGGTGAGTTTCCCGACTGCATACGCCGACACACCCGCACGTGTCGCCGCCTGAATTGTTTCCGACCGTTCATCGCGCGAAAACATAACCGTCGGACACGGATAGTCCTCATGAAGTGCCGCAACCCAATCGAGTATTGCGTGCCCCGGAAAATCGACACCGATCAGTATGATGTCCGGCTTTATGCGCGAGACTTGATCCGCCAAACCTTCCTGTAGACGTAGCGGCACAGCGACGTTGTACCGACTCGCTTCCAGAATTTGGACTAACGAAGTTGCACGCTCTGGATTGTTATCAATAATTAAAACACTCGGTGTTGAGGTGCTTGCTCCCATCTGCGACCCTTCCGAAGTTAATGCCTTGTAAATGTGCTGAAATGACGAGGCATGTTAACCTTACATATCAGCATTAGCAAGAACCTTGCCAAAAGTCCGAATTATTGATTTCCGTAGGGCGCGTAAGGTTTCTGGAAAAAGAAAGCTGCAGGGAACGTCCGCGGGGTGCGAATTTTTGCCTATTTTTTTAGCAGAATTTACGCGTATTTTCCTATTTTTTGGGCAATACGGAAAAGAAGATTGGAAGGTTGGAAGGAGGGAAGATCGGAAGTGGTGTTACAACCTCTTTCACGCGTTTATGTGTTGGACAGTGTGGATAGAAACATAAGATGGCTTTCTGTCTAATTTAACAGGGCAAGTAGATTTCTCGTAGACGAAGCCGTTGTCGTCAAGCAGCTTGAAGAACCCGATGGCGCTGTCGCGATTCGGTTCGGCAAAGAGGGCGATACCGTTTGGGGTAAGATACTCCTGAAGTAAAGTCACAATCGGTTGCCAGTGGTGTTCTTCATAGATGACATCCGCTGCGAGAATATAGCGGAATTTGCCGTTGAAGCAGGGCGTATTCCAATCCATCTGGACGAAATCGGCTCTCTCCACAACATCATTCTGTTCGGCGTTGTGGTGTGCAAAGTGGAGTGCGTCACGCTCCACATCCGTGAAAACGACCCTCGCGCCCATCCGGCATGCGACAATTCCTGCAAGTCCAAACCCACACCCGATTTCAAGGGTCTGTGCCGCTCTGAGTTGTGCGCCGAGTGTCTCTACATGGCAAGCGAGACCGATAGAAGATTCCCAGATATAGGTCCAGTAAGGGAGATAGAGTTTGCCTTCAGTGTCCTCTCGACTGAGTTGTTCGAGAAACCAATCGGGTTCTTCTATAAGTGTGAGTTGTACGCGACCGGTCTTCAACTTAACGATGGTACTTGTTAGTGGATAGTCTCGCAATTGGGTTTCCATTTCCTTTATGATATTTTTTATTTAGGAATTTAGGGTAAGGATAACTCGCTATGGTCGTCTAAATCGCGGGTTTTGACAGAATCATTGTGAATTACTTCAGCACGCTTTACGCTTGTGTTAATGCATTTTTCAGTTGTTCAACTGCATCAATGGCATCTTCAAGTTCTTTTCTATAGATGTTTGCAAAGGTTGCATGACTGAGTTCGTTCAGAATAAATTTTCGCGCCCGTTCAATCGCGTCGATAACTCGTAAATCCAAAAGGGGGAGCCCCGCTTCGTCCATCTCCATTTTTATTGGGACCCAGAAGTCCTCGCTTTTCAAGTCCCTCGGATTTTCGCGATACTTGATAGCAAGATCTTTTTTTTCACAATACTGCTTGATTGCTGCTTCAAAAGCGGTGCGAACATAGATTGCACAGGCTTTGTAGTCGTTGGCATCAAGATATTCTCTCGCCTTTTCAAGATAAGCCTTATCTTCCACGTAGATCGGGATTTCATACTCACCGGTTTGTGAGAAATAGAATTCAACGACTTTCCATTTTCCACTACGAGATGTACGCTGCTTGACAATTTCGTACCACGTTCTATCGTAAGTCGTCAAGAAGATTTGATAGTCTGTAAAGTAGTCGTTCAGAATGTCGAGTACCGGCAGACGGTTTGACATGTCTAAACCAATCAGGACATCATCAAGTGCAAGGATTTTCATGCCCTCTTTTGGTTCTGGCAAGCACAAGATTGACGAAAGATAAATAGCAATCGCAATTGCTGACAACTTTGCCTCGTTCAGGAAGCGATGATGTGAAGATATATCTGTATCAAAAAATTCAACTTTTAAGAAAATCTCTTGGTTGCCAAGTGTTTTCTCATCTCGATTGTATGCAACTCTCTGAAAATCTAAGTCAAGCTCGACCTTATATCCAAACTTGCTAAGAATTTCGGATGCCTTTGGACGTAGCTCTGCTAATCTGTTTGTTAGTTCATCGTTAAAAACGTTTATCCGTCCCTCAAGAGCTGCTATTTGGGTTTTCGCGCCTCTGCGGGGAAATGGCGGCTGAATAACGTTCCAATCCTCGGCAAGGGTTCTTTCCGTCACGGGGTTGATGGTATTTGCTAACAACGTTTTAACCAATAAATCAAACAGATTTACTGTCTCGTTTTCACGATGGAGGTAGTGTGTTTCCAACAGCGACTTGTAGTCCAGAAAACCCTTCGCTTTTGACGTTTCACTAATCAGTTCGTCAGTTATTTCTTTAACATCTCTTGACCACTCGTAGGTATTTTTCTCTCGTTGAGACTCTGAAAGGAAACGAAGTTTGATATGACCAG
>JAPPDN010000465.1:0-734 GCA_028824575.1 Candidatus Poribacteria bacterium
TACCGAGATTATTGACACGGATTTTACAACACTTGTCCACTATAAGATTGCAGTGAGTTACTCACGTCTCGCTCAGCAATCGGGCGATTCGGATCATTACAAAACTGCAATTGACTACATTGAGGAAATTGCCCCGACAGCAACTGTTCCGAAACACCAAGAGGGGTTAACCTATCTCTGGGGACATACGCTATACAAAACAGAACAGTTTGAGAAGGCGGAACTAAAGTTCAAGGAGTTCATTGAGTATTTCCCGAATAGCGTTTATATCCAGAACGCTTGGTATGCTATTGGACAAGCCAATTACAAATTGCAGAACTATGAAGCTTCCCGACAGGCACTCAAAGCAATACTGGACGGCTTTCCTTTTTCCGATTTTAAAGATGACGCGCAGTCCCTCATCGCACAGTCCTTTCTGAATGAATTGAACTATGAGCAGGCGTATCAAGAATTCGATAAGCTGCGAACAGAGGAATTTGAGAACTATCCGAAGCTACAAGCCGAAGCGATGTATAAAGCCGCTTATAGCGTGAAACAACTCGGTAGAGACAGTGAGGCAATCAGACGTTATATCAATTTTATTGAGCAATTTCCAAATAGTCCGTATGTCCCTGCTGCGTATTTCGACCAAGGGGCAATTTACGCCAGGCTGAAGAATTATTCTAGTGCTCGCATCAACTACGCATTGGCGTTGCGAGCTACCGCTGACCGGACACTCCAAGCAGAAATTCAGT
>JAPPDN010000465.1:744-6130 GCA_028824575.1 Candidatus Poribacteria bacterium
AGTCCGATCTCGGGCGGTCCTACTTTGATCAAGGAGACCACAAAAACGTCATTGTTTCGTATGATATTCTTCTTGAAAAATATCCAGATAGCGACTTTGTCGCCGAGGCGAAACTCGGTATTGCTGATAGTTATTTCCGTTTGATGGATTGGAGCAAGGCGATAGAAGCATACGAACGCGTTATAGATGAACATACAGACGCGGTTGATTTTTTCCCCTACTGTTTCTATCAGGTCGGCGAGGCATATTACAAACTTGGCACCGATCAAAAAAACGCAAGTCAAGTGATTCAAGCAACGGAATCGTTAGAACTCGCCTTGCAGTGGTATCAGAAAGTGATTGACAACTACCCGCAGGATCACATTGCTCTGCATGCGCTCTATGGTGCAGTGAAAACACTTGATTCCGTTGGACACAAAGTAGAGTTAGAAAACGTTGCACGTGAGTTTATCAACAAAGCTCAATACAGTAGCGAATTTGATAGTCTCATTGCGGAGGTGCAACTTATACTCGAGGATTTACTGCGCGAGAAGAAATAATTTGCTGAGGCTGTTGCCGAATATCAAGCCTTTTTAATAGGAATCCGTCCGGTGAGTATGCAAACGTGCTTCTCTGGAAAAAAATTTTGATAAAAGAAGAGAGATATATGGAAAATTCACGTGCACTGCACGATGAGCTTAAGCATATTGTTGGAGCATCCGGCATCCTGCCAGAGACGCAGATTGCCGCTTATACTTTTGATGGACATGTTCCGAAGACGGTCGTTTTGCCAGCGTCTGTTCAGGAAGTGCAAGATGTCCTCCAATTTGCGGCGAAAGCGAATTTATCGGTCATGCCTGCTGGTGCTGGCACGAAACTCGGCATCGGAAACCTACCACAGAAAGTAGACATCGTGCTGGCGACAACGCGGCTGAACGGTGTGGTGGAATATGAACCTGCGGATTTAACCGTCACCGTGGAAGCGGGTATCCGTTTAGCTGCCTTGCAAACCGTATTGGCACAACATCGACAGTATCTTGCGTTGGATCCGCCGTATGCGGATCGATGCACCCTCGGTGGGATTGTCGCAACAAATGCAAGCGGGTCTCTTCGTCTGCGATACGGAGCTGCCCGGAATCAGATCTTGGGGTTACGAGTCGTTCACGCGAACGGTACTGTCGTCAAAAGCGGTGGTAAAGTGGTGAAAAATGTTGCGGGTTATGATCTCAACAAACTCTATATCGGTGCTTTTGGAACGCTCGGTATTATTACCGAAGTGACACTCAAGTTGTCACCAATACCAGTACATGAAGCGATACTCGCAGCAGATTTCCAGGACGTTCAAAGTGCTGTTGATGCCGGTTTAAGTGTTGTAGGTTCGCAGACACTACCGATGTTTGTAAATCTATTTATAAACTTGGATATAGAAACCGGTGTTGCTACGGATGCGGAAAAACCGACGTTAGTGGTTGGGTTCGGTGAGGATCCCGAAACCGTGGCATGGCAATTGGCGCAATGTCGAGGAATTATGGAACAAAATGGCGCATTAGGTGTCACAATTACTGAGGGCGAATCGCGAGTGTCCCTTCAGGAAACTATTCAGGAATTCCCGGCGACAGATAGGGATACCGAAAACATAATTGTCAAGGTGAACCTGAAACGCACCGATATCGCCGAATTTGCTGCGCAAGTTATGGACGCAAGTTGGGCGCGTGGTGTCCAAGTAATGGCACTTCTCGGAAGTGGCATATTGTATCTCTCTATGCCTGTTACTTCTGATACAGATTTCCGTATGCTTGCGAATGCGCTAACGCAGCTGCGTCAATCTGCAACGGCGGTGCGCGGAAATCTTATCGTAGAAACCGCTCCACCTGAACTTAAAGAGCATATTGACGTTTGGGGTCCCGTCGGAGACACACTCGGTTTGATGCAACAGGTCAAAGATAGATTTGATGCGGGAGGTTTGTTGAACCCGGGGAGGTTTGTCTCTGGTATTTAGTTTTACTCTGTTTTTTGTTGAAGATTCACGATGCTCACCCCGAAAATAATGGGCAAGCGACGGATTGCCCATCAAGATATAGGTGCACTTTGCGAACCTATGTCGTACTTTTGTCAAGCGGATTTTGGCTTGCGAGCTGCGCCAAGAGGGGGTATAACATGGAAGAAAAAAGATGGAGGGTTCTGTGGATTGATAATCAGAGAACTGACGTAGAGCAATCTAACGGACAACCTGAAGATTCATATCGTGAAAAACAGAAGTATATAACACCAAAACCGTATGTTCGCTTTTTGGAGTATGAAGGATACGATGTATCCTTAGCGGACACGGGTGTTGAAGGCATTGCTTTACTCAAAGACGAGACATATCACGCTGCCTTACTGAATTACGATGCAGCGATGCAAACGGATAATCTACTTGCGCGGATTCGGGATGTGGATGCACATATTCCGATCATTCTCCTTACGCGTGAGGATGGACAGGAAGTCCTGCAGCAAGCCAGCCTTTATAATGTTGGCAATATCTTCATGATGTCAGAGAATGCTCAGGTCAAGGCTTCTTCAACACAGTTGGCATTATCACTTGCCTTTTTGCTTGAAAAGCAAGGCGTTCGGGAAGCATATACACCGCAAGCGTACGTCCAAAATTTTAATCGGACGCACATTTCCGGTGGGGAAATACGAGAGCGCGACGCTGATAGCGATTGGCAAACATGGATAGATACTTACGTGCGTCTCGTGGAATGGGATCTGCGGCTTGATACCTTACATAGTGTTGACGGGCTTAAAACTATTCATGAAACGGAGAAACATGAGGCAAACGCCGCGTTTGCGAACTATATTCAGGATAACTATAAGCATTGGCTTGTCGGTAAAGCGTCGCCGACCTTGTCCGTGGATGTCGTTTAAAAATATGTCATCCCTGAAATTCAGGCGGGGAAGCAGGTATTATTTATCGTTATGGATTGTATGCGGCTCGACCATTGGCTTAAAATCGAGCCGTTGCTTTATCCACTGTTTGACATAAAAACGGATTATTATTATTCCATCGTGCCAACAGCGACGCGCTATGCCCGGAACGCTATTTTTAGTGGGCTGTTTCCGCTTGAGCTTGCTGAAAGATATCCAGACCTGTACGCGGAACCGGATAACACACACACGAGCATCAATCGCTATGAGAAACAACTGCTGCGTTTGCAATTTGAGCGGCACGGCATACCTCTCAAACCGCCCTCGCATTACTTCAAAATTTTTGATGTGCGTGGGGAGATGCAATACCTGCACTGGCTGAGCGTCGCAGATCGGATTAGTTTGTCGGCACTCGTTGTCGATTTCTTGGATATGTTGACCCATGCGCGGTATGAGGTGGATTTACTTCGGCAGCTGATTCCAGATGAGGCGGCATTCCGGACGCTCGTCCACGCGTGGTTTCAACATTCTCGGCTTTATGAAATATTCAGAATTGCTGCCGAACGCGATATAACCGTCATCTTAACGTCTGACCACGGTTCGTTACGCTGTCAAAATGCTGCGAAGATTTCAAGCCAAGCCGCACTCACTGCTGGGCTTCGGTTTAAAGAGGGCAGAAACATCTCGTGTGCACCTGAAACCGGATGGATTATAAAAGACCCAGAGACGTATCGTTTACCCGGGGAATCAACGCGGATGAATTATGTTCTCGCTAAAGAAGACTACTATTTTGTTTATGATAGGCAGTTCAACGTCTATAAGGAAATATTTCAAGGCAGTTTCCAACACGGCGGTGTTTCTCTTGAAGAGATGATTTTGCCGTGCGTTGTGCTTGAACCGAGGTAGTTGAGGAGGATTTACATATGTTGAAGACCATCAAACGGCATCAATACCTATTCTGGGGTCTGGTGACACTTATCGCGATAACTTTCCCGATTCGCACACAAGCACAGCTCGCAGATTTCGGGCTTGGTGAAAAAATACCTGTTGAGAAACTCTCCGCGAAAGGTTACCTCTCACTTGACAAGGTGCAACCGGGCAGTCAATTCCAAATTGCTGTCGTCGTGGAAATTGCCAAAGGATGGCACGTCAACGCCAATCCAGCGAAGGAAGGGCTTATCGCGACCGAGGTGACCCCGCCTGAAGTGTCGCATCTCACTTTTGGGGCGGTCGTATACCCCGCAGGTGAAGTGCTAAAACTCGGGTCAATCGGGGAGGCACCCGTCTATCACGATACTATCACTATCGGTATCCAAGCCGACTTAAACCAGACGGCTCCAGTTGGATCAAGCACGTTAGATTTTCAGCTGCAATATCAGGCATGTGACGATACACAGTGTCTGTTACCTGAAACCCTCGCTTTTTCAATACCTATTGAGATTGTCAGTATAGAAGAGCCTGTTCAACGTATTCATGAAGCCGTTTTTGCTAATATTGAATTCACGGCACCACCGAGTTCTACTGGTGACAAAGGGAGTCTCGAGCGCGCCCTCTCCGGTGGACAGGTCTGGCTTGCGTTCTTACTCGTGTTTGCAGGTGGAATCTTGACCAGCCTGACGCCATGCGTTTACCCACTCATACCAATCACCGTTTCTGTTTTTGGTGCCAACGAGTCTGCCGGTCTATTCAAATCTTTCCTGCTCTCTGTTGTGTATGTCATCGGAATTGTTGTCATGTATTCGATTTTAGGCGTGGCGGTTGCTTCAACAGGTGCTGTTTTCGGTCAGATAATGGCGAACCCGTGGGTAGTCGGTTTCATCAGTTTAATTCTCGTTACCCTCGGACTGTCAATGTTTGGTGTTTTTGAAATTCGGTTGCCATACTCGGTACAGAACCGTCTAAACACTGTCGGTGGTGCCGGATTTGCCGGAGCATTCGCTATGGGAACGGTCGCTGGTGTGATCGCAGCACCCTGCACAGGCCCCGCGTTAGCAGTGGTGCTAACGTATATAGCGACAACGGGGAGCCTGTTCCTCGGATTCTGGCTCATGTTCACTTATGCGCTCGGAATGGGACTGCTTTTTATCGGTATAGGTACATTTTCGGGTTTGCTCTCTGCGCTGCCACGTTCAGGCGGTTGGATGTATGTTTTGGAAAATATCTTCGGTATTGCTATTATTACGATGGCACTCTATTTTCTTAAAGATGTGTTTCCGGTCTTGCAGAATTTCCTTCAGAACTCACTTCCGTTTTTTGCTATCGCTGGCGGTTTAGTGCTTATCGGTTTATGGCTCGGTAAGTTGACACAACGTTTCAGCGGTATCTCGCCACAGATGAAATTCCAGAAAGCGTGCGGTCTCTTGTTAGCGGTGTTCGGTGCCTATATGTTTGTGGGTGGCATTCAACAACCTGCTGGACCCCATCTGAATTGGGTTTACGACGAAGCAGAAGGATTTGAAATCGCTAAACGGGAGAACAAGCTTGTAATGCTCGATTTCTA
>JAPPDN010000731.1 GCA_028824575.1 Candidatus Poribacteria bacterium
GTTAACTTCAAAGACCTAACCGTCTGGTCATTTCTGATGGCTTCTGCACACGGCGCAGGCTTGATGTTAGCACCACTCTTGTTACGGATGCCTGCTGCCGAGGCTTCAGGGCACATGCACCACGCACCCACAGGTATGACGGATAACGCGGTGATGTTACTATCCGCAGTTGGGGTCCATACCCTTAGTTTTTTTGTTGTTACCGGGATTGTGGCAATTATCGTTTACGAGGTCGTAGGACTTGCGCTACTTCGCAAGGCGTGGTTTAATCTGGATTTACTGTGGTCGATTGCTCTGATGATTGCCGGAATTGTTACCCTTTTCTGGAAACATTAAGAAAAATGGGGGGTTTCCCGTTGGAGACGTTATATTTCGAGGGGTTCAATCTTCAGTTGTTTTCAACGCCCTTTCAAAAATCACAATCACGGCGGTTGATTCCCCCATGGATGCTGCTGGTTGGATGACCTCACAAAGTCTCCAGCCTTCTTTTCCCTCACGATTAAGGGTGCTTTCAAGGTCAGGAATATTTCTGGACCTAAATCCCCACCCTTTCTGACTAATTCTTATGGTTTTATATTCGTATTTCGTCATTACAATCCCTCGTTTTCTAATGCAGAAAATATCTACGAAAACGCAACGCGATGGCGACTGTGTTTTCACACATTAACTTTATACTTCAGATCGTTAGCTTCATCACCCGTTATGCCCCGAAAACCCCAGCAATGCGGTGGTTGCTCTTTTATCGTGATTTCAACATCTATCGGGGAAATGGACAGTTGACTTTCGATTTCTTTGAAGAGTGTTTTGATAAGGCGTTTTTGAGTTTCTGCTTGGCGACCCGCCATCATATTGATTTCAATGACAGTATACGCATCAGTCCGACCACCCGGGTAGTAAAAATCTTCTTTCTCCATAGGCACAAAGCGGTGTGCGCGCTTATCCTCTGGCATCCCAAGAACAGATTGCATGCAGTGGTGGATTACGTCTGATAATTGTGCCTTTATAGGATTTAACTTCTTTTTGATTCCGTATACGATAATCATGATTTTTCCTTGATCTGCGTAGGGAGCAACGCAACACCGTATTTTTCTTGCAATGCACGCAAGTCCGAAAAGTCTGTGTCTTGCAATGTATATCCGAAATGTGAACGCACTTGGTAATCCACTGATAGACACCGTACTTTCCGTCCGCCGATAGTCCCTACAGCGTTCAACTCTGATTCAGTAATAACCCAATCAATCTCACCAGGACCGTAAATCGCACCGCCATCCTCAGTGAGTTCGACGACGTGAAAATCGATTCTTCCGTGTAATCTATGCCCTATCACGAAGTTCCGATCCTTATGATCATCGGTAAAGACATCAACAAAACCGTGTGCAAAGAGTGCCTCGGTGAGTATTCCTGAATCTTCCCGTGAGATAATAATATCCAAGTCTTGGTGCTCCCGAGTGCATTCACCCAATAGAGCATCAACACCCCAACCGCCATCAATCCAAACTTTGATACCGAGTTCATCAAAGAGATCAAGAAACCAGTGAACTTTGCCAACGGTCATAGGATTTGCACATTCGGTGTCAGTGAATACGTTAATTGTTTCCATACACATAACTTATACTGATATCATCGCAAAACGATTTGTTAGAATCTCACATCCACAATTTGTCCATTTTTGAGTGTTTTCAGCACAACATTGACTTTGGAAATCAACGGAGCGAGGTCTTCAAAACGGTTACTTTCAGCTTTCAACACTATAATCCCAATCTTAATTTCGCCCAAGTTCTGCTGATTTGGAATACCTTGATCCATTGTAACAAAAGCGTCAAATTCATTCGCTGCAATTCTCAACAGTTCACCATTCTCTTTTCCATGCCAACCGCGATATCTTACTGTAACGACTTCTATGTTGTTTCCAAATAATTCTCGCAGCTGATGCGGTAGATTTTCGTCAAGCAACACGCGCATCAGCAACCTCTAATGTCATCTCAAGGTACGCGACAGCCTGCTCTTGAGATACTGTCGGAAAATCATTAAGGAACTTGTTGAGTGAGTCGCCTGCTGTTAGATGTTGAATCAAAATCTCAACGGGTACACGAGTACCTGTGAAAACTAATGTGCCATTCATCACTTTTGGGTTGCGCGAAACGATCTGTTCTTTTTTCATTGGTGAACCTCCGTGAAAAAGGTTATATGAAATCTACGTCAGAGGACCTTCAACGCTGCTTCATACTCGTCTCTAATGAGGTTTTGGACGTCCTCTCGCAATTTCTGCCAACTCCGTTGGAGTTTTGTTTTAACCCATGTCCTACCTTCATCAATTCCCATTCCGTGGTGAATGTACGCCAAATATAAAAGGGAAGGAACGTGTTCAATATGGGACATGGCATCGGCATTAGCGAGACATGCTCCCTCTGCACTCCGATGTTTTACTGTTACACTCGCTCGGTGTGTTGCGATAGCGTCCTTGACAGCTTCCGTTTTTCCTTCTGGGTAGCCGAAACGCTTAAGGAGTTTTTCTGCTTCAATCGGACCGTGAATGTGATGATCAGCGTAGAGTGCTTTGTCCTTGATGCTGGCGTAATCGTGGAGTAACGCCGCGAATTCGACGATTTCGGGGTCAGCCTCAAAGCGTGGGGCGAGCTGTTTTGCGTTTTGAATGACTGGTAAGATGTGATGCGTCCAAATGTCGTAACCAAAGATATTGGTGTCGGCGGCGCAAGCCTGTTCAACAATCTCCTCAATCCTATTTCTTATGGTTTCAATCACAGAGCGTTTCCTTTCTTGACATGAGTTTACAACGCATTTCTTAATGCGAAATTACGCAGTTCGCACAACTTGTTTTTACCAATATTAAGAATACCATAAAACTGAAGCCCGGACAACTGAAAGTTGTGTCCGATAGAGATCGCGCTTGCTTCTAACCATCGCAAAACGAAAACTTGCTTTTTTTTCCTGTCTATGCTATAATTTCCTTGCTTTATCCAAAACTTTAATCCGTTTTCTCAATATATGGGCTTGAAAGTAACGCCCATCAATTAAAATTATCAAGCTGCACCCAAAAGGAGAACCTAAATTTGATAAACCTATATGGAGCAACGTATGACAGAATACAACTGCTTCGCCATGTCGGAGATATATCGCAAATCGCCCATGCAAAGGTGTATCAATTGACGGATGGCAATGAAAAAGGTGTTGACGCAATTGATTTCCGAACCGGTAGCGGCTTAAATTTCACCGTGCTGCCGAGCCGTGGATTAGATGTCTCTTATGCCGAGTATCAGGGGATTCCACTCTGTTGGCGTTCGAGTACAGGCGATGTCAATCCGGCGCATTATGAACCTGATGGACTCGGTTGGTTACGCAGCTTCTACGGCGGTTTACTGACGACTTGTGGGATGCGACAAGTCGGCGTGCCCAGTGAAGATGACGACGAGGCATTAGGACTTCACGGAAGGGTGTCACACATTCCCGCGAAAAACGTTTGGGTCGATAGTCGGTGGGAAGGGCAACGCTATATGCTGTGGGCGCAGGGCAAGGTTAGAGAGACTGCTGCTCTGGGCGAAAACCTTTCTCGCACGCGCAGGATTTGGACCGAATTAGGTTCGCATACGTTGCATATTGAGGATATTGTTGAAAATTTGGGACACCAAGATTCACCCCACATGTACCTCTTCCATATTAATGTTGGATTTCCGATCCTTACCCAAGACAGTGAGCTACTTGCTCCCTCTTCACAAGTCACACCACGAGATGAACACGCCGCCGCAAATTTAAATAATTATAACCTCTGCGAACCGCCAACCGTTGATTTTCAAGAACAGGTTTTCTACCACGAAATGGAACCAGATGTTGATAATCACATCCATGTTGCGCTGGTAAACCGTGGGTTCAATAATGGACAAGGCATCGGCGTATCGGTGCGCTATCACAAGACACAGTTCCCAAACTTTGTCCAGTGGAAGATGTGCGGTGAAGGCACTTATGTCTTCGGTTTGGAACCGTCAAACTGTGGTGTAGAAGGTAGGTCGAAGGAGCGTGAAAGCGGCACGCTACAATATATTGAACCCGGTGGTCGCAGGCACTACGAAGTCGAAATCGGTGTGCTGACTTCCAATGCAGAGATTGATGCACTCCAAGAAAAAATCGCACAAACCCAAAATTGATGATACTATTCTCGTAGGAATATAGTGTTAGGCTGCCCTACGACTGAGGAGAAATTAAAATGAAAAAATGTTTGTCTTTACCTCTGATCGCGTTAGCACTTCTCACAATGTGTATATGCGTCGGTTGTGGTGCGAAAGAAGTACCTCCCGCTGCGACTTCAGCAGCTGCCGAATCAGCACCGGTACAGGAATCGCAAGAAATGGGCGAACTTCCCCAATCTGCGGAAGAAGCGTCAGAACATGAATCTGCTGAAGAAACATTAGAACACGAATCCGAAGAAGAACGCGAATCTGCAGAAGAGACATTAGAACACGAGTCTGCCGAAGAAGCGTCAGCACATGAATCCGAAGAAAAACACGAATCTGCGGAAGAAGCGTCAGCACATGAATCCGAAGCGGAAACGGCAGAACACGAGACTGAAGCTGCACCTGAAATGGTGGAGATTCCGAACGGTAGTGTGCTACATCTGATTCCAAAACAAACAATGGGGCTTATCTATTGTCCGAGTTTGCTGGAGTTGGATTATCGGATTAACACACTGGTGACAGACTTGGTTCCAACAGATGAAACCCCAGAAATTCTTGCCGAAATCTTAGCAGATGCCTTTGGAGCTGGGTTTGAAAGTCTCGCCGAGTTAGAGGAAATTGGACTCGATTTGAACCAAGACTTTGCGATCTTCACGACATCTTTGAATCCGCCGCAACTTTCTGCGACTGTTCATCTAACAGATCCTGCAGCCATGAAACAGGTCATTGATGCTGAAAGTGCAGGAAGTGCCCCGGTTGAACATAACGGTGTAACTTATTGGAACGCAAGCGGTGGCGGCGGTAGTTTCGCTATCTTGGACAATACGCTTGTCTTTTCTCAATCCGCTGAAGTGTGCGAAAGTGCTATTGATACCTATAAGGGAGCCGAACAATCTGTCGCAGCCAACCCAAGCTACACTTCATTTTTCACCGATATTATGGAAGGCGACGCGCAGATCGCAGCACATTTCAATCTTGAATCCATTGCCCCGCTGCTGACTGCTCCGATTAAGGAAGAATCAGAATCAATGCGCGACGGTCTTGAAAGCGATCCTGCCGCTATGGCGTTTGCTCCGTTCCTTACGTCTATGTTTGATTCAGTCGTAAATGTAATTGAGCAGTTGGAATCTCTAAGCGCGACGCTTGAAGTGAAGGGGACCGATGTACAACTCGCACCGACCTTAAAATTCAAGAACGATAGCGAAATTCAGCGATCCTTGGCAGAGATGCTGCCTGACGATTTGGCAGTTCTCAGCGATCTTCCAAATCTCGCTTTTGTGAATGGTGCCTTTCAAGGGAATACACAATTGCTGCTTGACATGAACATGTTATGGCTAAAAATGTTTTCAGCAGGTGCGCCAGAGCAGCAAGCGAAATTGGAGGCACTCACCGAGCAGATGACAACTTTCTATAAATCTCTCGCCGATGAGTGGGGGTTCACTGTCAATTTTGGCGATAGCATTATCCCGGATTATCTAATCGTCTATGAGATGAAAGATAAACAACTCGCGGAAACTTACATGAATGACATGTTTCTTGAACAACTCCGCAACACAATGCAGATCATGCAGGAAATGATTGGAAATATGCCACAATTAGGCATGTACGATGGGGCACATGCTGGTCAACCGCTGATGCACAACGACGTTGAAATAAAAAGTTATGTCTTCCCCAACTTCGGTTCGGTTTTTTGTGAGATGCCACCTGTAGCTGCTGTAATGATACCTCAGGAATGGCACTGGTACTATGCCTTTCACGAAGATCAACTGTTTTTTGCTATCGGTGGTTCTGATCTGCTTAAAGCAGCATTGGATAGGAAAGTTGGGATGGGTGAAAGTCTTTCTGAAAATGCAAGTTACCAGAAACTGACGGGTACGTTGGGGACAGACAATAACCTGCTTTTGG
>JAPPDN010000379.1 GCA_028824575.1 Candidatus Poribacteria bacterium
CACGAACGGCGGTTTCCGGGTGGGACTGCCTCATTTTTAATCGACCATCCTGTCGTCATTGATATTCTCCGTGAGATTCTTGGCGAGATCCGGATGGAGTCGAGTTGGTTCACCTATCGGACAGTAGGAGATGGTGGACCGCCACCACACGGTGGTGTACGAAATGTAAATCCGAACTTCAACTACCAGTGCCACGATGGGAAGATATATTCCGCATTAACGCGCGTTGTCTTTGAACTGAACGAAGTCAAAGCGGGTGAAGGTGGGACGCTATTCTTGCCGGGGAGCCATAAAGCGAACTTCCGAATTCCTGAAGCACACCGGCAGACAGATTCGCCGCTCTTTGAGACCTACAGTTGTCCGCCGGGTTCTGTGATTATCTTCACGGAAAATCTTTGTCATTCGGGAGTTGCATGGCAAAATCCAGATCGCCCGCGGATAGCTATCTTCAATTGCTATAATTTCGTTGGGTGCCAATTTCATAAGCCGTCAGTACCGAAGCACATTATTGAAGGGTTACCCCCTGAAAAACAGGCATACTTCCGCAATGTCTGGGTTTGGGGACAAGGCGGTCCCGACAACGGCAAGAATCTACGGTACGAGGGTTAATGCGTGTTAGCGTCAGAATGCGTTTTAGGGTAAGGGCGACTCGGTGACAATACGGACATCACGCATGGTTTCTATAACGCAAACGCCTTCTGCATCGCTAATTCATGCGGCAAGATTAGACGCATCGCGAAGCGTTGCAAAGTGGCGATGGATAATGTTCGGTGTGATTCTCAGTATCGTGCCTACAGTCAATATTGTCCTGCTCGGCATAAGCACTATTGTCCTGAGTGTTTTAACACCGACAATTGACTTGTCTGTGCCTAAGCGACAATCACTTTACTTTCAAAACCCGGCGCGTTATACGGTGGAATATCGGCGCACAGCAAAGCGGTTACGGTGCATGCGGACTTTTTATGGATGGCTTACCGGGGTCATTATTTTAAATCTCTTTTAAAGCAAGGATCAGGAGCAGATGCAAGATAAACCAACACCTTATACAGGATTAGAAGACCAACTTATCTTGCGCGATCACCTCGCGGCAGACCGGACTATTCTTGCGAATGAGCGTACTTTCCTCGCCTATATTCGCACGGCACTAACACTGTTTGTCGCAGGGTTATCCTTTGTGCACTTCAAAGACATATTTAGCTCGCAGGTCGCCATCTTTAGCTCACATGTCATTGAGGTAATCGGCATCATCTTTATTTTACTGGGTATTGCTACCTTCTTTGTTGGGCTTGTAAGATACAAACGGATGCAGAGACTCATTCAGAAAATTAAACAAGAAGAATTAAACGAGTTAGGAGAAGAAGATTCGTCATGAGAATAAGAGAAGTCGTTGTAACTGGTCAAAACCAAGTTGAACTGCAGACTGCCGACATAGATGCGCCGGTGCTCGCTGCCAATGAATTACTGATAGACACAGAATACACCTTTATCAGTAGTGGGACGGAACTCGCAAATTATACGGGCAAAGAGCCGAAAGTTTTTCAGAAGGGTGCTTGGTGCGAATATCCGTGGCGTTCTGGCTATGCGAATGTTGGGGTTGTCCGTGAAGTCGGTTCAGATGTTACCCGCGCGGCTCCGGGGGACCGAGTCTTCACTTATGGACGACACGCCTCAACGATTCGTTACTCAGAAGACCGGCTGGTCGCACCTGTCAGAGAATCGGTAGATCCGGCTGTGGTTGCGGCATCACGGATGGCGGGTGTTGCGATGACAGCGATAGTTGTCGGAGAAATTGGCACGAACCCGTGGGTTGTTGTTTTCGGGTTAGGGCTTGTCGGGAATCTGGCATCGCAAATGTTTCAAATTCACGGGTGTCGCGTTATCGGTGTGGACCCGGTAGCAGAGCGACGGAAACTCGCGGAGCGGTGCGGACTTCAACACACCGTCGGCGGCAGTGCCGATGAAGCACAAGCAGAGGTTCAAGAAATTACCGTCGGCGGACTCGGCAACATTACCGTCGATGCAGTCGGACATAGTGGTGTCGTCATGCAGGCACTCCGTGTCACCGCCAATCATGGGCAGCTCATCATTCTCGGTTCGCCACGCGTCTCAGTCCATGGCGATCTGACGGATCTGCTGTCTGAAACGCATCTACGATGGATTACCATCCGTGGGGCATTAGAATGGTGTGTGCCGATGTATCCGGACATCGGCAACCGAACTTCTCAATGGAGTAAACAGCAAACGATCTTTGACTGGATGGCGCGCGGGCAGCTGCACGTTGAACCGTTAATCTCGCATCGTCTCAACCCTGAGCAGATTAAGCAGGCGTATGATGGCCTCCTCAATGAACCGAATGTGTATACTGGGGTTGTTTTGGATTGGACTGCTGCCTAATTTGATAAGAGAAACATTATGGAAAAAATAGACTTGTTCCAGAACAGCATTGAATCTGAGTTGCCACCGGGACTCAGATTGAGGCTCAACAAAGGTGAAGTGACGGACATCGCGTTCTCGCCAGACGGCACACGACTTGCAGCAGGCGGTGATGGTCGTATCTGGATATATGATACTGATAGTGGTGTGCAATTTGCGATGCTCTCAGGCTATACGGAACGGGTGCGCGCATTGGCATTCGCGCCAGATAATACCGTACTCGCGAGTGGCAGTGAAGACAATACACTTCGCCTGTGGGATACCGCGACTGCTCGTGAAACGTTAACACTCGCCGGAGATTCCAATTTAGTACAAGCGTTAGCATCTTCATCACCCGATGGCGTTCCGCTTCCGGGATGGGATCCGCGCACTGAACGGTTGCTTGCCAGTGCGACTGAAGCCCCAGGACGTATTAGGAGTTTAGCGTTCTCACCGGATGGCACAACGCTCGCAAGTGGTAGCGGAGACGGTAAGATTCGATTATGGGAAGTTGAGACGGGTAGGTTTTTATCAACCTTCACTGCACATGATGGACTTGTTTTGACGCTCGCGTTTTCGCCACAAGGTAAAGTGCTGGCGAGTGGTGGTTCGGACACACTTGTTCGATTGTGGGATGTGGATAGCGAGCGTGTGCTATCTATTTTAAGGGGACATACTGACTCGGTCGATACTGTCACATTTTCTCGCGATGGTGAACTGCTTGCGAGTGGCGGCAGGGATCGGCACATTCAGTTATGGAATGTCGGCACCGATGCCCTTATGTCCGCGTTTCCCATCAAAGAAGGGGCTATCCGTGAATTGATGTTTTCGACAGATAACCAAAAACTTCTATGCGTGACACAGGAAGGAACGCTCCTTATAAGGGAATGATACAGACATACGAAACATAAAAGATACATTCATTCACTTCAGATCAGAACAGTGCTGATCTCTAATTTGTTTGTCGTTACAGTGTGTTTGTGGCCATGCTGATAAGATTACCCAAACTGAAGTGATCAAAATGAGAGAGACACAACCGTTCGGAATTCTTTTACTCTTCACCTGTGCAGTATTTGATGTGATCTTACTCCTTGTTGCGGAGAGCGTCATATTTCCGCTATTATTACAAGGTGCTCCATATTTACCCAAAGCGTATGCCCAAACTTACACACATCTTGCCACGTTCAAAGAGCCTGCCAATGAACAAAGGGGACAAGTCATAAATGCGATTGCTTTTTCACCCGATGGACAAACGCTCGCAACGGATATAGCACGAGAAGTCCATCTGTGGGATGTAGATACTGGTAAGCATCTATCCACCTTTAAAGGACATACCGGGCCAGTTCATGCGGTAGCGTTCTCACCGGATGGCAAAACATTGGCGAGTGTGAGTCGGGATAGAGAACGGAGCGGTATCCATCCAACGATCTTATGGGATCCTTCCGTACCAATACAGAAGATAGCACATTATCAGAGGGCACCTTATACGATTCAGTTGTGGGATATCAAAACCGCTACTTCGCGGTTGACTTTTACAGAGTTCATTTCACCGATTACTGCGTTAGAATTTTCACCAGATAGTGCCAAACTCCTGATCGCCAGTCAAAATGGTGTTATTGACGTATATGACAGTGCCACCGGTCGCCGTGAGTTGTATAGTTTTGGCCTGTTCGCGCACGACAGGATTCTTAACAGTATTGGAACGATTGCGTATGCTGCCGCATTGAGTGATAAAATCATTACGCGTTGGATTTGGAAAGTTAATAGTTTCATGCCGCGTCGGGTCCCGGAAAAAGAGGTATATCGCCGCTTTTCGGTAGAACAGTGGTTTACGCACTTCCGATTTGTAGGTGAACCTGCTATTGGATTGAATACTGGGAAAGAGCGTTCTCTATTCTTCCTTATACCAGATACCTATCGGGTCAGTGCCCTGGCATTTTCACCAGACGGTAAAATTCTCGCCAGTGGCGGTCAAGACAGAGAAGTTCGGTTATACGATGTTGCTACTGCGAAAATCCAACTGTGGGATACTGACACCGGACAGTTGTTTCATACATTCAATAGCCCGGGCGGATGGGTCAATCTGTTAAATTTCTCGCCAGATGGCAATACGCTTGCCAGTGTCGGTAAGCGTTGGTGGAACAAGATTTTCATCTGGGATATGGAGAATTATCGTTTGCTCTCTATCATCACGACCGGTAATAGAGAAATAAAAGCGTTGCAGTTTGCCCCTGATAGTATCACACTTGCCAGTGCGCACAGCGACGGGACCGTCCACCTATGGGATATAACAGGAAGAACAAAAGAGTGAAATAAGCAAAGGAGAAATAACAGTGATTGGTATCTCTTATCACGCGGGTGGGATGAAGGACATTCCGCTAAACGAAGTTATTACAATTCTTGCTGATGCTGGTTACGATGCAATCGAGATGATGTGCGGCCCAGAGGCACATATCCCTTCCGGTGAAGTCACAGATGGTTTGCTCAAGGAAGTCAAAATGATGGTAACCGATAGCGGATTAAAAGTGTCTGTCATCAATCCGTTTACTGGAGGCGGTCTATACCAACTGGCGGTGGAAGACCAACAGGGCGCGGTTGACCACTACGCGCTTCTTCAAGATGTGGCAGTCGCACTTGATGCGGGTGGTGTTAACTTTCTCACTGGGTATGGCGGCGATAAAGGCGATGCCTTTGCTTGGCGACTTCTCGTTGATGTACTGAAACCGATTTGTCGCCGTGCTGAAGAACTTGGCATCACAATGAACATCCACAATCACGAAGCGACAACCATTGATGCGTCTGCAAAAGTCACACTTCTGATTGAGCACGTCGGATCAGATGCGCTGAAGTCGCTTAACGACATCACGAATTTCTATCATCTCGGTGAGGATATCGCTGAGGTTACCGAAAAATTGGGACCGCTAACGGCACATTGCCATGTAAAAGGCGTGACAGGCATGTATCCCTACAGCACCTTTCTGATTCCCGGTGAAGAAGGAGATGAATTGGATTTTCGGACCTTCGCAGCGAGTTTAGGAAAAGTGGGATACGATAAGTATATTTCGGTGGAGACGTTTCCGCACATGCGGATGGAGAAAGCGCAAATCGCGCATGATATGATGGCGGGAACATTGAAGGAATTGGGATTGAGATAACTGCAGAAGGCGCGGTTAAAAACCGCGCCTACAAACCTGTTAGACTGAAGCATAGGAGCGTGGCTACAAACCACACCTACGCAATGCTATGATGAACCATTTTCTAACGCCTTGATGCCGGGCCAATCCCGCCACATGTCCTCGTTAGGCGGTTCCTCTTGCGTCCGTTCCAATTCTGTCTTTCGGAAATCGTATAGCACCGCCTGCCGGATCTGCCGTGAGTAGTTGTGTCCAGCAGCATGTCCGATGCGATGATGCCAGAAAACGACATCTCCAGCGTTGCCGTAGCATTCAATCCCTGGACCTCTGCTGATACGTTCGCGGTCAACATCATACTGCGGTGTGGGTTCGTTCTTGTATTGAGAATGGTAATCGTAATAGAAGACTTGATGGCTCCCGGGCCAGACAGTAAACCCACCGCCCTCTGGGGGTACAACGTCAATATAACCGACCGCTCCGAGATGAAACCGGGGCGCGCCAACACGACACCCGATCGACCCCTTGGGCACACCGCGCGAAGGCCG
>JAPPDN010000646.1 GCA_028824575.1 Candidatus Poribacteria bacterium
CCACGATGCACCAGCTTACGCAAGGGCGATACAACGGTTAGTAGCGTCGAACACGTTCTTTCTGCTTTAGGGGGTCTCGGTGTTGACAACGCGATAGTGGAACTGGATGCCCCGGAACCGCCGGGTCTTGATGGGAGTGCGGTGCCGTATGTCAAAAATATTCAAACGGTAGGGCTTACCTCGCAAGACGCACCCCGAAATTTTATTGAGGTCGCAGAACCGTTTTCACTTTCCTCAGGAGACAGACAACTCGTTTTATTGCCTGCTGATGCGTTAGAGGTGACATTCGTTTACGCCCACCCACAAACGACCCCGCAAATAGCAACATTCAAAATAACGCCAGAATTGTATGCCCGTGATATAGCACCCGCGCGAAGCTTCTGTTTTGAGGATGAAATCGAAGCACTGCAGGCACTCGGCATCGGGAAAGGCGCGAGTTATGATAATGTGCTTGTTATTAACGCAGCGGGTGAACCCAGTACGCCGCTCCGTTTTGACGATGAGTTTGTCCGACATAAAATCTTAGATCTGATTGGTGATCTTTATCTCGCTGGACACCTCCCAAAGGCACATGTTATCGCGATGCGGACTGGACATACATTCCATGCTGAATTCGTGAAAGCCCTCGCTGAGGCGGGACACCTTCAACAGCCACCCGTTCAAGAACCTATTGAGGTAATGGAAATCTACGAAGTGTTACCGCACCGGCATCCGATGTGTATGGTTGATAGAGTCATTGAATATGAGAGTAAAAAACGGGCAGTTGGCATTAAGAACGTGACCTACAACGAACCGATTTTTGAGGGACATTTCCCGACGCAGCCTGTGATGCCGGGTGTACTACAGATTGAAGCACTGGCACAACTCGCGGCATGGCTCGTACTTCGAGACATTGGTAAAGAGGGTGAACTCGGCTACTTTCGTTCAATCAGTAAGGCGACATTCCGGCGTGCTGTCATCCCTGGCGATCAACTTCGGTTGGAAATAGAAGTAGCACAATTGCGGAGCAGGCTCGCACGCATTGAAGGTCGTGTTTATGTAGGAGACGAACTTGCCACTGAGGCTGAATTATCAATCGTACTGGCATCCGTCTGAGTTGCGATCCTTCAATATTAACTGGCAAGATTTTCAGGATTAGAGAGGAACATCTATGCTAGAAACTAATATTCATCCTACGGCTATTATCTCTCCAAAAGCGACATTGGAAGAGGGAGTTAAGGTTGGCCCCTATAGCCTTATCAGTGAAGACGTTCATATTGGGCGTGGTACCGTGATAGGTCCGCATGTTCAGATTGAGAAATGGACAACGATTGGTGAAGAATGCGAGATTTTCTTCGGTGCTACCATCGGTAACCAATCTAAAGACTTGAAATACGATGGTTGGCGGAGTTATGTGAAAATCGGTAATCGCAATATTTTGCGCGAGTACGTCTCTATCTCCAGGTCAACATTTGAAGAGGGTTCAACTATCGTTGGGGACAACAACCTACTGATGAATTGGGTTAACCTCGCACATGACACCATCGTCGGCAATAGAACAATCATGGCAAATTTTGTTTCGCTTGCGGGGCATGTTGTGATTGAAGATGATGTTCGATTGGGTGCGCACGCCGCACTGCACCAATATGTACGTGTCGGCAAGATGGCAATGGCAGGCGGGTTCTCAAAAATTGTACAGGATATCCCACCGTTCATGCTGTCTGCCGGCCAACCGTCACGCGTGCGGAGTCTCAACCGTATCGGTATCCGAACATCACGGATTAACCCGTTGTCCCAGTTGACCCCCGAAACGCTTGCAGAGTTAAAGAAAGCATTCCGCATCTTGTTCCGCTCCGGCCTACCGCTGAAACATGCGGTCGCCAGAGTCAAAGCAGAACTCGAAGCGACTTCAGAAGTTGAATACCTGCTTGAATTTATTGAAACCTCCAAACGTGGCATCGGATTTAGCCAACCCAACCGCACCCTGAATGGTTAAGTATCGGGTTTCTTCAACCTTACACAGAAGCCTGTCAAACCCTTAAATAACATGACTTAACCGCAAGGTAATACAAAAATATGGAAAAATTGGGGATTATTGCAGGGGCAGGCGAGCTGCCGGTGCTATTGGCTCGTACCGCTGTCGCCCATGATCGGAAGCCTGTTATCATCCAAATTACAAAATCTGATGCACAACGCTTTGCCGGAATTACATCCGAAATTCACACTTATGGTGTCGGACAGATTCAAAAGATTGCCCGAACACTTCTCAACTCAGGTGTAAAAGAGGTTGTGATTATCGGTAAGGTCGAAAAAAATATCCTGCTTCGCCCATTCCAAATCGATACGACTACGATCAAAATTTTAGTTCAGAACCGACGTGAAAAACCCGCCGCAATTGTCAACGCAGCCCTCAACTACCTTGAATCCGTTGGGCTCACGATTCTCCCTCAAGACCGGTACCTCCACGATCTCCTCCCACAACCGGGTGTTTTAACAACACGACAACCTACCGCAAGCCAGCAAGCAGATATTGAACTCGGCATCACCACAGCACGCCAGATCGCGAATATGGATATTGGGCAAACTGTTGTCGTTAAAAATCAGATCGTACTTGCTATTGAAGCGATTGAAGGTACAGATGCTACTATTGAAAGGGGCGGCAATTTGGGAAGGAAGGGCGTGATCGTCGCGAAAGCATCTGCCGAGAATCACGATTTCCGTATCGATGTCCCGACGGTTGGCATGCAAACATTAGCGATGTTGCATCAAGTTAAAGCGGGTGTACTTGCAGTAGAAGCACGCCGAACGTTCGTTATGGATACCAAAACACTTGTTCAGCAAGCAGACCGATGGAAGATTGCAATCGTCGCTGTCGATTAATTTTTTAACCGTGGAGTTTCCGCTCGGTTTTGTCCGTTCCCAATAATTTTATCCTCCGGTAATCTTCGCTGCAAATTAGGTATTAAAAAAAGAGGCGGAGGCAATACAATAGCAGCCCCCGCCCTTCCAAAGATGCGATTCAAACTATGCCGCGTCTATTGCAGTTGCTACCTGCTCCGTTGTTGGAAACTGTCCAGTTTCTAACTTCGAGTAGAGCAGCGTGCCGTTTAATGAGACTTCAAAAGCCCCACCACTGCCTGGAATCAGATCAACTGTCTTAACTTCTGCACCATACTTTTCTTTTAAGGCATCTGCCAAACTGGCTGCCCGTGGTTTGTAGTTTCAAGAGGTGCAATATTCAATTCTCACTTCCATGGGGTATTCCTCCTCATTGAAATTTTGCATGAATCCGACCATTTCACTTTAAAATTTTACCATTAATATTGGGAAATTGCAAGTTTTTTCGCGCGCTTTAAATATTTCGTCCAAAAGATTGGCACGAATCTTGCTACTATATTTAGTGTAATACTCGTTTTGCCTATAGAAATAGCGTCAAAGTATACGGCCCCGCTGTGTTAGGCACTGATTACCGATGTGAAGTTCGCAAGCAGGTGTTTAAATTATGAACAATGCCATCCAATTTCTGAACAAATCTATCGTTTTATCCATCTGCCTTCACCTAATGGGTGTAGGAATTGCTTCGCTGTCCATTGTCGGAACACCGGACAAGTATGGCGATGCGATCATTGCAGAGTTTGTCTCGTTCCCGAAGGCTCAAAAAACTTTGCACACGCCACGTCGGCTCAAGACCCCAGAACTAACGCAATCAGATATGCTGCGGTCAGAACCTCCGCGTATTGAGTCACTTATAGAGGTCGCTCACATCCGGCAAAATGAATTGCAATTCGTTGCTGATACACTCCCCATTTCCGCTGTTCATCAGACGGCTCCGGTAGAAGTTGGCATAGAAGATGAGCACCTACTTCAGTACCGTTCACCTCCGCGTCTGGCAGCAGCTAATGTTTCACAACCGACACGCTTTACACCGAAACGGATGCAGCGTCCAGAGTGGACATCCACATCACTTGCTATTGCAAGCACACAAACTGCAGGACTCCCAATGGTCTCTGTGCTTCCAAACGAACCAACACAAAATGCCAAATTCTTCCGCAAAGTTGATCCGATATATCCCGAATCTGCCCGTCTTTCGCACAAACAGGGTCTCGTTGTCCTCGAAGCAACAATAGGCGTAGACGGCGTAGCGAGAGATATCAAAGTTGTCAAAGTCGTTGAAGTTAGCGGCTTAGGGTGTGAAGAAGCGGCAGTTGCGGCACTCAAAGCGTCCCAATTCGTGCCAGCGAAACAGGGCAAAGTCGTTGTCAGCCAACGCCTCCGTATTCCTTATCGTTTCCAGTTTAAAAACTAAACAATTCCCCATCTAACATAATTCCGATACTTGTGCCTGCCGTTAATGTCAACACAAAAAAGGCTTGCGCTATCACGGCATCCCACGTATAATCTTTCCTACCGAACGTATAGGGTTGTCCCAACCCTGAGATTGCTTTGCCGTTTGATTCGGAATCCTTTCATAGCGAAATAAGGAGGCAAATAAACAATATGGATGTTCAACTGAATAATAAAGTAGCCGTGATTACGGGTGGATCCACGGGGATTGGTGCAGCAACAGCGATTGAATATGCGAAAGCAGGCGCGAAAGTTGTCTTCGGTGATATTAATGAGGAAGATGCTGAAAAAACGCTTAGCACAATCATTGAAAATGGCGGGACTGCGAAGTTCCAACGCACGGATGTCACAGCAGAAACTGAGGTAGCGGATTTGATGGCAACTGCTGATATGGCATTCGGTGGGATTGACACGTTAGTAACTTCAGCAGGTGTCCTGCGCGGACCGAGCGTTCGCATTGATGACTTTGAAGCGGCGACTTTTGACTCGGTTATCGACGTGAACCTCAAAGGTACTTTTTTTGCGCTTAAACACGCCGTGCCGATAATGGGACGAGAGAACGGCGGTGTCATCCTGTGTATTGCATCAGGAGCAGGTGTCCGTGGTGGGAGTTCCTCGGTTGCTTACGCTTCCAGTAAGGGTGGGGTCAATGGACTTGTAATGACGGTAGAAGGCCAGGTTGCATCAATGGGCATCCGTATGCACACCATTTGTCCCGGCGGATTAGCAACACCCCTCAAATTAGGGCAAATTGCGGAATCAGCGAAGCGTGGTGGGCAAGATCCAAATGAGGCTGTGGCAAATGCCCGCAATTCACTCGGGGACCCAGCTGGTGTCGCTCGAGTACTTACCTTCCTTGCCTCCGATGCCGGTTCGTACACACGTGGACAGATTTTCACAAGGTAATTTTTAACTATTGGGTTTTCGCTCCGATTTTTCCGTTGTCAAAATCGGGTTTTCGATGAATTTGAACGACACCGGTAGAAATTAGGGGTTCTAAGAATTTTCATCAATGGACACTAAGATGAAAAGATATAATCGAAGTTCAGCCACAGACTTTTTGAATAACGATAGAAGAAAATAGGGAAAACCGCAGAAAAGAGTGCCCAGACCCCAAAATTGACAAAGAAAGGGATAGCAGTGAAGGTTTCAAGGAGGAAATAACTCGGAAAAGCAATGAGGACGGTCGCCCCATAGTTGAGGTACATTGCACCAATAAAATAGCCGGATTCCCGTTCAAACTTTAAATCACAGGCTGGGCAATGGGTAAACATTTTGAAATAGGTTTGAAACAGAGCCCCGTTCCCACACCGCGGGCATTTGAGCCGAAAACCGCGTCGCAGGATCCTACTGAGGACTCCAAGGGTTAACTTCATTGCGTTAGTAGGTGTTACTATCCCAAAAAACCTTGAAGGTGCGGATGAGTATCTTGAAATCGTTCCAGAAAGATAGATTTTCAATGTACTCGAGATCAACAGAAATGCCATCTCGGATTGTGCCTCGTCGGTGAGGACTGAGCTGCCAGAGTCCGGTCATTCCCGGACGAACGAGGTGGCGTTGATTTTCCCACGGTTCATAATGTTTAGCGAGGAAAGGCATCTCTGGTCGCGGGCCTACGAGGCTCATTTCACCCTTCAGGACATTAAAAAGCTGCGGTAACTCGTCTAAACTCGTTTTACGGAGCCATTTGCCGATCGGTGTAATGCGTTCATCATCCGTCGCATCCGGTTTCTCTGAATAGGACGGTGTATCAACATGGAGACTCC
>JAPPDN010000971.1 GCA_028824575.1 Candidatus Poribacteria bacterium
TCACTTTTCACACGCTCTGGACTTTGCGTAGTGAGTTGCCATACCTCAACCGCGTTATCACCTTTTGATAACACCGCGAGCGTGCCATCTGTAGAGAGACTACCGCTTTCATACTGCCCATGCGTCAGTCGTGTTTCATCGCCACTGCCTACAGAGAGGACGGTAATGTTATCATCTGCCTTTCGGACTAATAGTTGATCCGTGCCGGTGGTATAGGAAAACCAACGCTTCGCGTGGATGTTGCTGATCTCTCGTTTCTGTCGGCTCTGGATATCCCACTCTACGACAGCTCCCCCCATCCCTTTCGTTATCAACTTCGTACTATATTTGCTAAATGCCATCTGTCGCGTGACATTAGGGAGCAATTCGTCGAGGCGTGGCTGCTGCTTCTCACCAAGTTGAAAAGCAAACTCCAACGTCGCCCCTTGCACCGACAAGCATAACAAACTAAACAGAAAAAAAACAAGTAAATTTTTCATACAATAAAGCCTAAAAATGTTACACTGGTGTAACATTGAAGATATAGACGGTATCGGCGTAACTATAATGGCCGTAAGGGTTTATAGACATTTTTCCCTGATCTTTTTTTTCTGAAAAAAAAATAATTCGGTAAAAAGTGTAACATCCTACTAACGCGCGTTCAATAATAAAAAAGTAGGGCTGAGGCACAGCAACCCCGCCCTACTATACCCGTAAATTGACTATTCATAAAGTTCCGTCGCGGTTTCACCGCGTGCGAAGCGGTGCGCAGTCTGGACAGCGGAATCATTTCCAGCGTTTCTACGGATATCCGTCGCCCAGCGTGCCAACCCAACTATCAACTGATTTCTGGCAGGATGCGACTCACACGTTTTCCACTCATCAGACACAATGTAGATTGAACTGAGGAGCTCTTCGCCGTTATCATCTTTGAGGATACATAGCCCCATCTCAACCATTAACCGCTCTGCGGAACCTCCCGCATTCAGATATTCACGGGTACGCCGTCCAATTTCTTGGATGCGGACAGATTCAATACCATCCAAAATTGCGGTGATCGCTGCGTCTTCATCAAATGGGACAGGCGTTGTAGATATTCTTGCTTCTGTGATCGGCTGATGGCGGATGTTAAGCCATCGGTTGTTGAAAAACCGCCACGCTGCATGGTAGAGTGCCTTCGCAGCGACTTTAGTGCCACCGTATCGAAGCACCTTTCTTACCGTCGATCCCAACTCCATCTCATCTTTTAGATCCCACCACCCCGGACTCATGTTGACAGGTGTGCGTGCCATCCTATCCGCTGCTGTCATGACCATAGTTGTCGCAAGTGTGTTAATAGGGACACCAGCGGTAAGATTTTCCGTTACAGCATCAAAAACTTCATCGAGATCACCACTCACGAGTGCTGCTGAAAATTTGTCTTCGTCGTAATCAGCAGCATTCTCGGCTGATGTGCCTTGCGGCAGTTCATCAAAGATATGGTCAATTTCTTCCATTTTTTGGATGGCTTCACGGTGAAGTTCACCCGGTCTACCGCGCCCTTGCCCAAGTGTTTTGGCACCGAGACTGCAGACTAATTCGCCTGTTAACTCCCATCCAAATCGCTCTTGTAATTCAGCAAGGTGTGCGAGATTGATAAGGTTGTTAGAATGGTTAAGGAAAAATGACTCAACCGCACATTCAAAGAAAAGCGGAATGATTTTCCCATCATGCCCGCCCAATTGTCGTGCGGTGATAAGGCATTTTTCAATACCCTCCCATTCTTTATCGGTAGTGAACACTCGAATCCAGTCTTCGAGTTTCTGCCAGTCAACCGGAGGTGGCAAGGGTTGACGGTCGGGTCGATCACCGAGTCTACCCGCTGCGCCTGATGCAGACATCATCAGTGGAATTAGGCGATCTTCGGGTTGATACATGTGCGCGACTTTAAGTCCGTTCATCATCATCGCCAACTTCCGACCACCATTGAAGGCATCCTCATCTGTAGAGATATGGTGTCCCATGTGCTTCACCATGATTTCCAACGTCTCTTCTTCCGAAACGCCTTTTGCTAACATAATAGCGATAGCTTTAGAAAGCGTCCAACTGTCCGTGGATAGTAATCCCTCTTTTAACAGGAGAAAATGAGCATCGTCGCGTTTCTTTCCACCACTGGCAACATCTACATAGATATCACCATTCCGAACCTCAATGGGAAACGTGGCGAGGTCATCACAACCGCCGGTAAAACATCCGCCACCTTCCATGTCGTAACTCCAACCGTGCCAATCACACGATAAGACCCCTTTTCTGACACGTCCTCTCACCAACGGATACCCCATGTGTGGGCACTGATTATCTGTCGCGTAGACAGCCCCTTCATGCTGAAAGAGCGCGATGCTATGCCCTTCAACTCTGACTGCCCTCGGTTTCCCGTCCGCTACTTCACTCAGGGCAGCGACTTTGACGAAATTGGTGTTCTCGTTTAACATTATATACTTCTCCTGTGAGGCGCGACTTGACGATCGCTCCTGTAATTGTTCTTATTCGACGAAACCCTACTGTCAAGCACATTGGTGGGTTTGATGGATTCTATGCTTCCGGGGCATCAATGCTGCGCAAATACGCAATCGCACCTCTGTTTCCACTTATTAAAGCAGTGCCAAGTGGCGTTTGGTTCTGGTAATGGCGTCGATCGTTCATATCGGCACCCGCATCAATCAGGATTTGCAGCGTTTCCGCGTATTCTTGTTCTCGACCTTCACCGCACGAAGAACCGCCAAATGCAGCGGCATGTAGCGCATCTAAGGATGTTGGATCCGCCCCGTTTTCAAGAAGTAGCCGGATCGTCGAAATCCTCGCATTATTTGCCGCCCAAGAAAGCACAGATCGGTACCAGTTTGCCCCACTTGCATTAATATCCGATCCATGTTCAAGAAGTTTAAGAACAAGTTGATCTTTTCCGTCATTGGCAGCGTAATGCAGCGCGGTACTGCCCTTGACAAATGGCTGTCCTTGACTATCGGGACCCGGCCATGCCAGTTTCGCTATTTCCGGATGCGCTTCGACAATAGAAATGCCGAGAGTTTCCTCTTCTTTTTTATATTTCGTAGCAAGCAATTTATAGAACGGTGAATTGTCATGGTATTGCATACTTAAATCCTTCTAACACTTGATTAGCCCAAATGAACTTCGGTTATTTGCCGCTTTCCGCCCTTAATTTTCTCAGGAAATCTGCAACCGATTTCCGCTTTGCTTTCTTGGCGCAATCCAACGGCGTCTGCCCGGAATTATCCCGCGCATTTAGTTCGCCACCGTGCTTAATCAGCAACGCTGCTTGATTTTTACCGACACCCTTCTGAGCAATGAAGTGTAGCGGTGTTTGCCCTTTATCATCGGTTACATTCGGGTCAGCACCGTTCGCTAATAAACAGGCGACACCGTTCGTCAAACCACGTTGTGCTACCCAATGTAGCGGCGTCCACATGCCACGCCGATGCTTCTGAAGCGCGTTGATGTCCCAACCTTTGGCAAGCAGCCCTTTCACGAATGTATCAAACCACTTAGGTCCCTGCCCAACAAGCACATACCAGTCCCGCAAATTGATCTCATAACCTGAATCAATCAGTAGATCCACGATTGCTGGCTGCTTAGACTGCAGTGCTATCTCAAGGAGCGGCATGGTAGGTCCGACTTGATAGGCATAGACATGTCCACCGGGAGCTTCGGACCCGTGCTGGCTGTCAAGATCAGGTATCACGTAGCCTTTTGGGGATTTCACATTAATCCGGAGGTTGAGGAGTTCCGGATTTGTTTCAAATTCCGCCTCTGCGCGTTGAATATCACCCATCGCACAATAGAGGACAACGTCCGCTTCGGCACCCTGGTCAAGCAGGTATCGACACACCTCAGGCCGTCTTCGCATTGTCCACTGCGCTGCAGTCCCGTAATGGTCGCGGTCGCGCAGATTTATATCTGCCCCGTGTGCAAGCAATAGTTCAGCAATGCGAGGTGTCGCCGCAAAATGGAGCGGAGACATACCATCACATCCCAGTGCATCCACAACATCTGGATTCTCACGAATTAACGCCTCAAGTTTTTCAACCATATCCAGTCCAGCTGCGGCATGTGCATCAATCGTTGCCCCGCATTCAATGAGATATTCAGCTAACTCCCTATTGTATCCGAGCATCGAACCCGTTGCGTGCTGGAGTGCTGAAGTGCCACCTGCCCACCAAGAACTTTTAGCGTTGATGTCTGCCCCGGCATCAAGCAGCACCTCCACGATCGGACGATTCGCCATTGAAGCGGCAAACACAACAGCGGGCGCATCAAAAGCAAACCAAGGCGCATCAATGAACTCCAGGAGTGCATCGTTATCTGCCAACAAGGATTTGACGCGGTTCGCGTCCCCTTTATTCACAGCCTCAATATATTCCGCGCGGGGGAAGTGCCAAGCGTTTTGGTCCATAAGATACTACTCCTCAAAAACCTCAATTGTTGTTCTGCCTTCAGCAAACCGCATCGCAGTCGTCGCGGCGGATTTGTTATCCGTGTTCGATCGGATATCCGTGACGTAGCGCGCGAGTCCGATCAACAATTGGGACTGTGCCGGATGTCCGTCCGCATGCTTCCATTCTTCAAACACGGTGCGCAGCGTCGGTAGTACCTCACTTCCCGTATCATCCCACAGCACGGTATGACCGATCTCTTCCATCAGCCGATCAGCAGAATAACCCGTGTTTAGGTAACCCAGCACTTTTGGTCCGACACCTTGAACATCAAGCGTCTCAATTGTATTAATAATATCCTTGAGCCCCTCTGCCTCATTCGCGACATCTAACTTTTCTTCACTCAAGGGTTCACTGAGAACTCGCGCGGGAATGTTTATCCAGCGATCCGCGAAGATTTGCCACGCAACGTGGAAAATGCCTTTCGCTGTAACAAGATTTCCACCAATCTGTTGTGCACTCCGTAATGATGCCGCGAGATTGAGTTCCATCGTTAAGTTTTCCCAACCGGCATCCACATTTACAGGTGTATTTGCCATACGGTCAGCTGCAAGCAAAACAAGTGTTGTAATAATTCTGTCTAACTTGACACCATTAACCAAGACGGCTTGCACTGCCTTAAAAGACCGCTCGAGATTGACACTCGTGAGTGCCGCAACAAACGCGTCTTCGTCAAATTCAGAATTTTGGTCTAAGGTAGCACCTTCGATAGTCGGAAGTACCTCTCTCATGAGCTGAATTGCGTCTCTCCGATACCGTTCAGGATCATCTGGACGATGCCCGACGAGTTGGGCACCGAGATAGAAGAACAACTCCGCAGCGTGTTCCCACCCAAATTCATCAACAACTTCAGCGAGATAACTCACATAGAGCGGAATATCCGGTGCGTCAATAAAATGTGGTTCAACTGCGCATTCAAAGAGGAGCGTGGACAACTTATCTGCATCACCCTTATGATATGCGGTGAACAAGCATCGCTCAATGCGTCCCGACTGCCCTTCATAAGAAAAGTTCCGAACCCATCGACTAATCTTTTCCCACGCAATAGGCTCTGGCAACGGCACAACCTCAAGCCGTTCTGAAGCGGGACCTGCAGCGGAACACGCTGCAGTCGTAACAGCGATGAGTCTATCAGCACCATTGTATTTACGTCCGACTCTGAGTCCATTGATAAGCTTAGACACATCGCTGCCACCTTCTGCGCCGTGAGAGGTTGCAATGTGCCGACTAACGTGTTCCAGAATTGAACCCATAACCTCTTCTTCTGGCACGCCGCCTTTCAGTAGCAGTGCGATCGCCTTGGACATCGTCCATCGGTCTTCACTTAATAGACCTTCTCGAAGCAATTGCTTATGCTCTTCTGCGCGGCGGTAGATCATATCTCCCGGTTCAATCCAAATTTCATCACCCCGAATCTCCACCGGAAAGACGCGTAAATCGTCGCATTCAACATGGAAGCAGCCGCCGCCTTCCAAATCAAAACTGCGACGGTGCCAATCACAGGTTAGGATACCGTTCCGGACGGTTCCGCGTGTGAGGGGATACCCCATGTGCGGACACTGGTTATCCGTTGCGTAAATCTTTCCATCAACATTGAAAAGCGCAATGCTG
>JAPPDN010000912.1 GCA_028824575.1 Candidatus Poribacteria bacterium
CTTTAGAGAGTCGATCCTCGTTTTCAAGTGCTCCCCAAAGGAACAACCCTCGGACTTTCACAGCATTCGCCTCATAGAATCCGTGAAGGCTGACAACCCCGACGTGCGCGTCGAAATCCACATCGGGTTTCGGACGGTTCGCTGCTGTGTCTCCGTAGTAGCCAGAGATACCGAGGGTCGCGTTTTCATGGAACGCATAATCAAGTCGTCCGACGAACGCGGGTGCCTCAGCATTCACAGTTTCAAAGCGCAATTGGTGTCCACGGACTATCCAGTGCCGTGAACTAAAGCCGGTTGAATCCAATCCATTGACGATTTGCGCTTGGTATTTCAACGGACCGAGTGCCCCAAAAATTTCAACGCCGGTTTCGTGCCAGATCGTTGGAATGAGGTGCGCCTCCGCTTCGGGACGGGTTGTAGTAAAGTAGTGTTGTGGTCGATGCCGTTTCGCGACGAGTCCGACTGGGACGATGATATGTCCAACGCGGAAGTTAAGAGATGGTCGGAAAGAGAAGACAGCAGCGAGTTTTTCGACGATCACTTCACCACCTTTTTCAATCTCTGTCTCAAATTCTCCAAACTCTTCAAATTTGTCGAATTCCATGGTGCTGCCGGTCCCGCCGTGTTCAAATTCGAGTTCCGATTCAAGTCGGATGGTATCGTTGATACGTTATTTCGGTGCGATGGCAAAACGTTCCACGTCAATCGCGGCGCGCCTGTCTGGATCGAGTTCCCAGTCAAAATGAGCGTAGTTAATTACGCCGTATCCAGAGACCGAGAACGGATTCGATTCAGGAGTCGCATCAACACTGAGTAAAATAAACATTCCCCAAATAGTGAGGAGAACCAGTTTTTTCTTCATAGGCACACATTTCACAAATATGATATTGAGACTCATTATCAATTTTAGTTGTTTGGGCCGTGAAATTCTGAATGTTTACCTGAGATTACGCCCTTAAAAATTGATAACGAATCTCATTATCTTTTAATTATACCCACAACGCTTGCGGATGTCAAATAAAATCGCGCTAAATTTGTGAATAATCACATGAATTGGGTTAATTATACCCATAATTTTCGTGAATGTCAAAAAATCTGCAAAAAAGTATCAAAAAATTTAATCTTATGTCTCTGATAGTTTATGCATTGCTGCTTGATATAGTGCTTTACCTTGGTTTCCAAACGGTCCTGGATTGGATAGGTTTTCTGGGAACTCCGAGAACAACTTCGCTTCACTGACTTCGTTAAGGTCCAATGGACTCCCTAATTCTTTGATCTCCCCTAAGTAGGCAACCCCCCAATATTCGAGGTTGTACATGAAGCAGTGTATGTAGCACAGCACTTCCAGATTTTCCAGTGTCGCGCCGGTCTCTTCTAAGAGTTCACGGTGTGCGGTTTCCTCTGCCGTTTCCCCGGGCTCGGCGCGTCCACCGGGTATCACCCAAAAGTTATTATCGCGCCATTTGCAGAAGAGTATCTGGTTTTGCTGATGCGCGACGCAATTGACAAACTCGATTTTTCCCACATCTTCTGGTGGATCCCCGAAGTGGAGAAACATGTGTCCGTCTTGTTCTTCAATTTTCTGGATCAATGCGTGTGCTCCTAATAGTTGGGTTCTTTTAGTTGATAGAGGTTGATGAAGTTAAATTAATTCGGTAATTTTTTGACGAAGCCCGGAGCGGTTAGGAAACCGCTCCTACCGCCTGAGGATTACCAATTTCTATTTTACTGTTTTTCCCAAATTTGGACGTTATGTCTCGGCAAATCGAAAGGATATTCGCCGTACGCAAGTGTAGGTATCCCGTTATCATCAACTGTGACAACGACATAGAGCCGATGGGGTGAAACACTGGTGTCAACGCGTTCGAGGAACTGCCATTGGTCCCCACTGAAGTTCGTTATTCGTATCTTTGTCCAGAGGATACCTTCGTCGTCTGTGTATGTTCCATCCGATATTTGAATGCTATGCGGATCATCTGGCGGTAAGGTGAAACTTTCGCCGATTGTAGATGTTGAGTTTAAGTGCGTGTGGGACACAAGTACCCAGGTCCCCGGTACAGACACCTCAACGCCGTTCTGATCGACGACCCAAACGTGGTCGCGTTCTTCTATGGGCATCAGGACATCTGTTTGAGAAACACTGGGGTTTAACACTTGCTGCGTTCTATCACCAGAGGAAAATCCGATGACAAGTGCCGTAATCGTTAATATAAATACGAGTTTTATGATGTATCTGTTTTTAATGTTCATGATAGATTCCTTTAGAAAAAATTGGATTAGGAAATCAAACGCTTGTATAGACCGCGGAAAAATCGCTGTTTAAGACTTACGAGTTGTAAAAATCGTAGAATGTCTCAATAGAACATTCGGGCCGTAGCACTTGGTAGGGAAAGCATTGAAGACAGCCTTCGATCGTTTGCTGCTTACCAAGGCATTCTAAGAATTGCGAGGCGGCGGGTTGGCGAACGGATCCGTGGCGGGCAACAAATTGTCCCCACAACGCCCAGAATGTGGTTTCATAACCGACCGGTTTCGCTGTCTCAACGTAGTCTGGTGGAAAAAGTCTCAGGTAGGCTGGAATGTTATAAAGCCAAGAACCACCGCGCACTGTTTCTACATCAGGATGATTTGCTTGGATATAGCGAAACATCGCTGATAACTCCGACTTTCGGAGTGGCATTCTCTCCTTACTTAATGTCCCGTGGTCAGAGGTCTCACGATTTTCAAAGTGAAGCCGAAGTTTTTGCGTGCCGCGCCATGGGTAGACGTATGAGAAACATCCAAAAAATCGCCTCTCATCAGAAGCGTCTGGTTCCACAGTCATGCGTTGAAGATAGAAGTTGTATGTCCAATCTTCGGGATTATCAGACGCGCAAAGACCTGCGATAAATTCATCCCAGAGCGGATTCGGAATGTCATGGGAGACTCGCAAATTGAACAAAGTTCGCAATATTGTGTCGTCGATGAGCACATCTGCAAGTGCTTGATTGGAGACTTCGGCGATTTTCTGAGCGAATCTAACTTGCAGTATCAGAAATTCCTTTGCGTATTGTATCAACGGATTCTCCTATATTGCTCCTGACCGACATCTCAACCGACTGTCCCATCCTTTCGCTGATGGAGGATCACACGATTGCCATCAGGGTCTTCAATAATCGCCCAAAAACATACAGCGGATTCACCGAGAGGCGAATGGATCTGAATTCCTGCTTGTTCTAATTCTTCTAAGGCAGCCTTCACGTCCTCAACAGCAAGCGCGACCGTCCCCCCACCGGGATGTGTGAAATCGTAACCCTGTCCTAATACCAGTGTGCCGGGATTTATCTCAAATTCTGCCCATGTGCCTTCATGCACCAAACACGCCAGTGGCATCCCAAGTAGGTCACGATAAAAGGTGAGCGATTTCTGCATATCGCTCACCGCAAAGAAAATAAAGTCGATGCCTAATACATTCATGGTTACTATCTCCGCAACATCAACCCAAATGTTGTGCTAAGCAGCAAGAATTTGGATCGGATACTCAAGGAGATGGGACAGAGAATACTCGTCGGACGGTGGCTGGTATTCACCATCGTATTCGGGGACTGTCCAGAAAGTCCGCCAATCCGTGGCTTGATCCCGCCCGATGTAAAGCGTCTTTCCAATAACTGCCCACGCTGTTCCATCGGATGTGAAAGCAATACAGCCCGTGCTAATCCGATCGGTGGATTCTGTGAGTTGATTGTTGAGTTCAGCCCACGTCGCGCCGCCATTCTCCGAACGACAGAGCCAAGCACCACCGCCTCTCGGTCCGTTTTGAACTGTGGCGATCAGTAGGTCGCGGTCTGTTGGGTGTACAGCGATAGCCGTGCCGTAGCGACGCGGCAACCCTTCAATCCGATTCTCCCAAGAGTGCCCACGGTCGGCACTGACATAAACACCATTTTGCGTGTTCGCATAAACTCGATTATCGTCTGCAGGACACGTAGTGACCTGATGGACATCTTTATGAAGCTCCGGCGTGACGGGTTCCCAAGAAATCCCTTCATCGTTGGAACGCATGATGCTTCCGACATGGATATCAGCGTAACAAAAACCGTCTTGGGTTTTGGCAAGCGTCCGTACGGCTGGTGGACCGCCCCACGGCGTGTACCAATCTTTCCGACACTCTAATTCGTCAAACGCGACGACCCGTTCAGCGGGTCCTTCTTCTCCAACAAGCCGATAGACGTAAGCCCCCTCATCCGTTCCAATGAGCAGTGTCAACGGATCCTCACGCACAACGAGCAACGAAGCGATTGGATCCTCTATACCTGTTGGAATTCGTTTTTCACCATCTTCCGATAAAAATAGTAGCGTTCCATCCGACAAGGCAGACACCACGGCTTGACCGTTTGACAGTGAAACCATTGCGCCATGGGGAGCCATTTGATGGTCTGTGCCTTTATAGACTACGGTGGGTTCACTATTTCCATCGTCTCCAACGGCATAGATAGCGTTGTAAGTGGCAATAAACATTATGTCTTCTCCTTTAAATCAACCCAATTTATCGACAAGGCGATAGTACTTCCATAGGTCGCCAGATTTATACGTTTCAACTTTGTCTGGTGTTATCTCATCCTCGGTTACAGCAACCTGCCACGGATCAATGTAGGTTTTCTTGTCATCTAAAATTTTTGCGAGGTCTACAAAATAGATATAAACTGTCTCATCAGGCTCAAACTGATCGGGATTGTCAAAGGAGATGAGCCGTTTCGTCATATCTATATTAGAAGTTCCGGGTGGACGCGCCGCGCAAGCCAATGCGAAGAGAAAATCAGGTGTGAGATAGATTGCATCCAAAGTTTCTTCGGGCGGTCTTCCGGGTGGTGCGTGCGCCTTACGTTTTTTTAATTTGGGAAACGACTGCTTACTTCCGTGGTATAAGTACATTTTTTTCTCCATGCGTCTGCTGAATATCTCACTGAAGTGTTGGATTCTGTTATAAAATTTATTATATCATATTTTGTTTGATTTACGATAAAAATTGTCCAAGTCCCTTTTTTATTTCCCGGTTAAGTGCAAATCAGTAATCGCCGTAATAAATCGCTCGGCTACTGCTTGTGCAAGTTTATTTTCCCTATCATTTTCTGCATTTAACGAAGCCACCATAAGGACTGCTTGGACAAAATAACGCGACATAGCAAGACAATAGTCTTCCCAACATGCCTCGAAGGTATATCCATTAACGCCATTTGCCTTTAGTGTTTCGTGATAGATTTTTAGGAGTTGCCGTTCCTCCACCTGCCGGTTTGATGTGACTTGCAAACATCCACCGATAAACCAAGCAACGTCCCAAACGCCTTCGCCGCGTGATATATCCTGCCAATCAATCACGGCGAAGCCTGGCTTTCCAAGAGAAGCACCAAAAAACACATTCTCCAAGCGAAAATCACCGTGGACCAGGGTTCTCGGTGGTTTCTCAAATTGAAGCCTATCCGTTAATTTCTCAGGCAATTGTCTTCCAAAAGCCTTAGCTGCATCCGTCAACAGAGCTCCTGCTTTGTTAACAAAAATAGGAAATGCCTTTTGATATTGATCGAGAACCCAACGGGCAATAGCATCAGAATCCGTTGGTGAACCAGCCAACCAGTCAAATTCTTCAAGCTTTTCATTTTGCCACCAGTGGGCATGAAAACCGGCAATTGCACGGAGAGCGAGTGCTGTTTCTTCCGCTGTACTTCCTTTGATTTGATCTCCAACTTTCGCGGGGGCAAGATCTTCAAGAATCCTAACATACTTTCCATCGGTAACATTCATAGCACTATAATAACAATGCGGAATGCGAAGAGGTATCTCATCAGCAAGGTGCTGATAAAACAGAATTTCGCACTTATCTGGTGTAAATGGACGCGTTTTTGCCCGCAGCGGTTCATCTGGGGCATGTAGTTTGGCAACCAGTGTGCGCGGTAGTGTCGATTGAGATTGACGAAAACTAAGATGCAGACGTGCTAACTGTCCAGCACAAGTGAATTCCGCAATTGGTTCAATACGAAGTGATGTTACAATAACATTTGGGGATATCCCAGTTGAACATAGTGCTTT
>JAPPDN010000652.1:0-835 GCA_028824575.1 Candidatus Poribacteria bacterium
CAAAAACAACCTCGGCACCCAGACCGAGACGGGCGGTTTTGCGGTGTACACACCCAAATTTTGCCCACACGCGGCAAAATTTGTCTTTGCTTTACATTTGCGATCTGCATTCCTAACGCTTTCCACTTTTGACTTCTGAACTGTGATTTCTCTGATTTCTATGATTCCCATGATAAGAGAACCTATCACAAGCAACTGAATACTGAAAACCGAGTCCTGACGACTCAGCAGTTCCGCAGGAACGCCCTCTCTGTAGAAACTTCAACCCCACACTCAGCATCTTATTTTCCATCAGAGGTCTTATCAGAAAAATCAGAAAAATCACAGCAATCACAGTTCAGATTGAATATGCCGAGACTGGCATGGATAATCGCTAAATTGACCCCTATGGTACATCGCAAAACCACACCATAGTATTCTGTCAACCTTCAAATGATGGTTTGTAGTAGTGCGATTCATCGCACGTCCGCGGGTCAGAAACGGGCAATGAATTGCCCTACTACGAACGGGGTTACTCCGAATTTTAGACTGGACAGACTACTAGCTATCAGTTTAGATGTGACAGACTAATAGGTGTCAATTTAGGGATATTTCCGTTAATTTTGGGTCCCAGATCTCAACAGATGCCGCAGAAACACCCTATCAAAAACCCCCTACGGGGCTTAAGGCTGGCAGGGAACACTTTTCTACACACATACCATCCCTACGGGATTCAAGAGGGTTTTGAAGTTTTCAAGGGTTCCGCGTAGGAGCCGGTTCGGTTTATGAAGATTAATTTATTAATTCGGTAATGTCGGAACGTGCGATGAATCGCCCTACTACGAACCCGCCCGTT
>JAPPDN010000652.1:845-6049 GCA_028824575.1 Candidatus Poribacteria bacterium
GTAGTAGGGCAATTTATTGCCCGTTTCTGACCCAAATATTTTCCTAAACTTCATCAAACCGCCCCTCCCGGGCCTGGGGTAGAAACCTGACCGAAGAACGGAACAACTGAATGGCTCTGGACTGAAAACTAATTCTTGTTGACGGCTAAACGCGATTCATGCTATACTAAATCAATATCCACAATACAGTAATATAGAATATTTATGGCGACAGTAAAACTCGAAAACATCACAAAACGCTTCGGCGACCTTATCGCGCTCGACGACATCACACTTGATATCCAAGACCAAGAATTCTTCGTGCTTCTTGGTCAAACAGGTGCCGGAAAAACGACCACGCTCCGCTGTATCGCTGGCTTGGACAAACCCGAAGAAGGCACAATTTATTTGGACGATGTCAGCGTCAACGATAAGACCCCCGCAGAACGCGATGTCGCCTTCGTCTTTCAATCCCATATTCTCTATCCGCACCTGAGCGTCTACGAGAACATGGCGTTTCCATTACATCCGAGAAAACTCTCGGCAGAAGAGATTGACCGACGCGTTAGAGATATTGCGCAGATGCTCCATATCGAACACCTGCTCATGCGTATGCCGAATCAGTTGAGCGGTGGTGAGACGCAGCGCGTCGGACTCGGACGGGCGATGGTACGCCGTCCGCAAGTCTTCCTCATGGACGAACCGATATCGAACTTGGATGCGAAACTCCGCACGGAAATGCGCGCCGAAATCCGGTGGCGGCAACGTGAACTCGGCACGACCACCTTCTATGTGACACACGACCAGATTGAGGCGATGTCAATGGCGGACAGAATCGCCGTGCTTGAAGCGGGTAGAATCCAGCAACTTGGAACCCCGTCGGACATCTATAACCACCCTGCCAACCTATTTGTCGCGGGTTTCATCGGTAATCCGAGCATGAATTGCATCGCATGCGACATCACCAGCACCAATGGCGAACTTCACTTGAAATTGGCGGATGACATTGGAAGTAATAATTCCGTGACAATCCAAGATGCCCGGGTTGCTAAAGCACTGAACGACAACACCTCAAACAGCGATACCGTCTTTGGCGCGCACGCTGAGGATGTCCTTGTGAGTCATCAATCCATTCCGAACGCTTTTCAAGCGGAAGTCTATAGTGTCGAACCGCTTGGCGCGGAAACAATCGTTGAGTTGACCCTCGGAACGGATGCTGTAGGCGCGCATACCATTCTCAAGGCATGCACAGCCCCTAACTTTGCAGCGGAGATTGGGCAACATCTCTATGTCTCGTTTGTTCCAGAACGCATGTATTTTTTTGATAAAAACACTGGCAACGCTATCTTGTAGGCGGGATTTGAACTGTGATTTTTTTGATTTGTGTGATTGCCATGATACTACTATTGTCGGGAACGTTCTCTATTGATACCCGCTACCCCCCGCCCCCGCAAGCGACGGATGGATTTCTGAAGACGATCGGTTATCGGAACTCTTCAAGTAGAAATGGTGTTACCAATTATGACTTGGCGACTTAGGCTCTTTAACCTCATCCCAAATTTTCTAAAAGGTATCGGCTGCCGACTCCTACGCAGACTCGGATACGATCCTGACGCGTGGTTAGAAAATTTTCTTAAAAAACACAAAGGAGACTGATACGTGAAAGGCGGAGATATTCTCATCGAATGCTTGAAAGCACAGGGAGTCTCAGCGGTATTCGGCATGCCCGGCACCCAAAACATTCAGATTTACGACGCTTTGCTGCGACGCGGAAAAGACACGATTGACCACTACCTCGTCCGACATGAATATGCGGCAACGCAGATGGCGGACGGCTTTGCCCGCGCAACGGGAGAGGTGGGTGTCGCTATCACTGTACCGGGACCGGGTGCCAGCAACGCATCAACAGGGATTTTAGAGGCATTTACGGATTGCGCCCCTGTTCTACTCATCACCGGACAGAGCGATTCCAGTCTCTATAGCAAGCATCCGAGTAAGATGTTCCACGGCTTGGATCAGATGCGGTTTTTCGAGTCGCTCACCAAGTACTGCGCTATCGCACACACCGTTGCAGAGATTCCTGTCGTCGTCGAAAACGCCTTCAAAGCGATGCGGAACGGGAGACCCGGACCGACAGTGCTGGAATTCCCGATGGATGTCGTCACAGGAGAAGGTGATGTCCAAATTCCTCCACGTGTAGAACGCGCCGAGTTACCGCCACCCGACGATACAGACCTCAGTGCCGCCGTTGAAACAATCCGCAACGCCAAGATGCCATTAATCTTTGCCGGATCAGCCGTCTTTCACGCAAACGCCCGAAACGAGCTACGTCTCCTCGCCGAAAAACTGAACGCACCTGTCATCGTTACCCGCAATGGGAAAGGCGTTTTATCAGAAGATCATCCGTTGGCATTACAAATCTGCTACGGCTATCTCGGACGCGAGGCACTCCAGCGTGCTGACTGCTTAATCGGTATCGGACCGCGATTTACCTCTATTGATACCCGAAACTGGAGTCTGGAACTGCCCCAACCCTTCATCCAAATCGATGAAGACGCAGACGAGATTGGACTTGAATACCCGTGTGATGTGGGAGTCGTCGGTGATATGAAACTGACGTTGCAAGCACTCATCGAGGATGTTGCCCCCGGTGAAAACGGCTGGAACGAGACGCTGGCAGAACTCCGAAAAGACTTTGACGCACAACCGTCATTACCGGTCATTCACGAATTGCAAGACGTGCTTCCACGCGACACTATCTATGCGATTGATGTCCACGCCCTCGGCTATGCGTCCTTTGCTGAATTTCCTATCTACGATCCGCGGACCTTTCTCTATCCGAATATCGGTGTAGCGTTAGGACACGCATACCCTGCGGCGATCGGTGCGAAGGTCGCCTATCCCGACCGTCCGGTTATCTGTTTTAGTGGCGATGGTGGGTTCCTGATGGGTGCAGTGGAGATGGCGACCGCTATGAAATACGGCATCAACGTCGTGGCGATTGTCGTAAATGACGGTGCCTTGTCAGCGATTAAAGGATCTCAAGTGAAGGGCTGCGAGGGACGCACAATTGATACAGACCTGCTCAACCCTGATTTCGTTGAATTCGCAAAATCTTTCGGTGCGTATGCCAAGCGGGTTGAGGATTTGGGAGATTTTAAGGACGCTTTGCGAGACGCGCTTGCTGCCGAAAAACCGGCACTCATTGAAGTGATGTTACAGGAACGGCAGGACGATATTATCAACGTCATCGGATGGTTGATGTCCGAACCGCTCCGAAAAACCGGTTTTTAACGTTTTTTCTTCAATTTCAGGATACTAAACGTTCACTTCTTTGATACTCAACTAACTTTTCAAGAAGCAGAAGCTGTTCGGCTCGCTCAGTCGGTTCCTCATGCAAGTGTTTAGGTGTATAATTCATTACCAATGCCTCAAGCATCGGTTTCCTATTTTCCTCTTTCGCACCAAGGTGATAGAAGTGCTCCTTGGTTAACATATTAAATTCCGACCACAACGTCTTAAGAAAGACGTTTTCTCTGTGCTGATTGCTATGCCAAGTAGACAAAATAAACCTGCCAGGAGATTGATTCAAAGTCTCAAATAGGTATTGTTCATTTTTTTCGTCCCAACTATCAAAATAATCGACGTGCCGCCCAACATAAGGAGGATCACAGTAAACAAAATCACCTTCGGAAATGTCTTTAAGCGTCTCTCTAAAATCTTGGCAGATAAACGACCAATTAGAATGCCTTGACATGACATAAACGTAGTCAACTTGGTTCACAATCTTCGTGATATATGCTTTAGCGAATCGTTGCGGTTTATGCCCGAAAGGCACGTTAAATTCTCCACTACGATTGAACCGAATCATACCATTGAAGCAGGAGCGATTTAAAAAAAGAAAATCTAAGGGTTCATGCATTTTATTAAATCGCTGTCGAACTTCATAATAGTAATCTTGCCCACATTTTGATAGCATTTCGCCTTGTTGTTCAAGAAATTTTCTCACTTTCAGGCCATCAATCTTTCCACTCGCGATCGCGTTATAGAAATTAATCAAATGAGGGTTGCTATCTGCAAAGACAGCGTTGCGCGGTATGATATTGAAACCAACAACGCCTGATCCCATAAAGGGTTCAATCCACTTACCCTCAAAAGACCAATCCACAGCTCGTTTTATGAAAGGGACAAGTTTGCTTTTAATGCCTTGACACTTAATCGGCGGAATCATAACTTTCATCATATACGATCAATATTCGCCGCGGGCATTCCAGCCGGGGTATTGTTCTTCTAACGCTTTAAGCGTTTGCGGCGTGTAGTATGGGTGACCCGCAGGTGGGAATCGAAAGACTTCGCGTTCTGCTGCTGTTAGCGTGCCGATGAATTTCGAGAATGTCGGATTCCGACCTTTGTCTGTGTAGTGTCGAAAACCTTCCCAATAGTGGTCTGCGCGTCCCAGACCGAAGCCCCACGTGTAGCGTTGTCCGTCCTCGCGTAGATAATCGCTTGCCGAATGCAGTGTATAGTTGTTGAAAATACAGAGGGTTCCGCCTTTACAAATAAGCGGTTCGTATCCAGAGGTATCCGGTCCATGTTCCTTAGCAAGCAGTCTAAGCGGTGCCTGATCTTCGTCAACATCCTCAAGGTGTACCCAAAAGCCGAGTTGCCCGAATTCACGCGCACTCTCGGACTGTGGTAGCAGTGAGTTGTTGCCGTTATCAATGTGCAAATTGCTTGGATCGCTACCGACACCCGGGCCTTTAAATCCGGGATAGCGTGCAATCATACACCCAGCACGGTAGTGAATATGCTCCGTTTTCAGAAATTTACGTGCGAATTCCCAGGCATCGTGGTCCACGATCGCACGTAATAACGCCATTTCAGCGGGCGGGAATTCGGTCAAAATCGCGCTACCGGGTGGCGGATCATCCTTAACTTCTTCCCATGTCGGGAGGACACGGCGTTGGGCAGCCTGCATCTCCGCAAGTTGTTCACCTGAATAGTAGTTAGGTACAATTAAGTAGCCTTTCGCTAAAAGTTCATCCAGCTGGGCATCGGTAAATTTCTTAGGCATGAGAACCTCCATTGGAGAAGTCGGGCGAGTTTGAACAAGAATAGGTTAAAAATTTTTGCTGACGAACCTTGAACAAAGCCCGCCAGCAAATTGGAACTCCCCCAGACGGACTCGAACCGCCGACACGATGGTTAACAGCCATCTGCTCTAC
>JAPPDN010000815.1:0-1297 GCA_028824575.1 Candidatus Poribacteria bacterium
CAAAGACTTCAACGACAAGCCTCGGCATGTTGGTCATAACGCGCTCCTTGTTTTCAGGCGTGACTCGCAACAAATTGCAAGTTAAAATATAATACCATTAGCAGAGACAGTCTGTCAAGGAAAACATAAAATTTTCTGCAGATTGCCTTAATCACACAATCAAGTAAGAACTTTTAACCCTGTTTACGTTGATATTAAGTACTTTCGTTTTTTCTTGATTTATTGAAAAGAATATGTTAAAGTAGAGGTACAGTCTTGCAAGGTATATCTTTAAAATCGCACGCGGAGGAACCCTGATGTCTTACAAAAGAGTGCTCCTCGTCATTTTAATCATAAGTATTAGTGGACTCCTTGTCTACTTCTTGGTGCAGATGGAACAGTCTGCAATACAACAGACGGCAGAGTCGCACCCAATACCGCTCCCTTATAATTGGATTGGAAGTATAACAAAAAAACAGATAGCAGAACCCTCCGGGATTACTTATCACCCGGTTCGGCGGAGTCTGTTTATCGCTGATGATTCAGGCAGCGTCCATGAGGTCAATCTGCATGGGATATTCATCCAAGCAAAAGGCGTAAATGAACTTGACATCGAAGGCATTACAATGGACCCGAGTACGGGTTTACTGTATGCAGCCGTTGAAGATGATGAAGTCATCATAGAACTTGACCCGGAAACGCTCGCGATCCAGAGAAAATTCAAAATCGCGAGAGACTTTGAAGGGGAACGCCTTCTGAAAAAAGGTGGTATGGGGATCGAGGCAATCGCTTTTGTGCCAGATGCCTTGCACCCGGAAGGCGGCACATTTTGGGTCGGCAACCAATCCTTCAGTCTTAAGACGACGGCTGAGCCCTCAGTAGTATGTGAAGTCCTTGTACCACTCCGCTCCGAAACAGCAGCAATATCAGAAGCCTCTATCATTAACGCTTACAAGATGAACTTCATTGATATTTCAGGACTTGCCTACGACCCTCAAGACGATGTATTGGTATTAATTAGCGATACAACCAATCTTTTGGTCGAGATGAATCGGGAGGGTACAATTTTAAGTAAATACCTCTTACCCGGTGATGAGCAAGAGGGTGTGACGTTAGATGGACTCGGGTATATGTACATCGCTCAAGAGAGTGGAACGATTATTAAACTCGGAGATCGGCGACTCCGTTAGAAAAGTAGAGATTCCATCTAAACCCGGCTGTTCTAACTTGCGTCTACTATTTGTCGTTTTCTGATTCCGGCTCAGTATTTTCAAGGCGCAACACTGCAATTCTGGGCATCAAGTCCAATACTAAATTA
>JAPPDN010000815.1:1307-6048 GCA_028824575.1 Candidatus Poribacteria bacterium
TGTTCTGCCGTGTAACCACGGTCTATCCGCCACAACACTTGCACGTTTCCTTCATCATATAACACACCATGGGCAAGTTTTTTGCCATCAGTGTCTTCTAACTGGAAAAGTCGGCGGCGTTTGGCGTCCATGATTTTGTCTCGCGAAGATAAGGCGAAGTATAGCACCTCGCCTTGATAGAAACAGAATGAGGAGACTATTTTAGTGTGACAAAGTCAGCATCTACACGATGGGGTATAATCCCTGCAGTGTTACCGCGGTGGAGCAATTCACGGACCCCTGCCCTTCCCCTATCACCATAATCAAGCGTATAGTCATTGACGTACATGCCGACGAACTTGTCAGCAAGAGCGGTCTCCATGTCGCGCGCGTAGGTCATCGCGTATTCTAACCCGCGCGCTCGGTGCGCAAGTGAGTACTGAATGCTCTGTTTAAGCAGCGAGGTAATTTGATGTATCTTCTCAGCACCGAGATTACGGCGAATAACGTTGGCACCGAGAGGTAAGGGTAACCCTGTCTCCTCATACCACCACTCTCCCAAATCAATAACTTTGTGAAGCCCTTCGCGTGCGTAAGTCAACTGGCCCTCATGAATAATGAGTCCAGCGTCCACTTCGTCTTTTTGAACAGCGTCCAATATCTGATCAAATGGACGGGTTTCTGCTTCAAAATTGGGTTGGAAAAGGCTAAGCGTAAGATAAGCCGTTGTCATTTCGCCGGGGATAGCGATACGTTTACCTTCAAGGGTATCTATCGGTGTTTTGGAGACAACAAGTGGACCATAACGGTCACCAATACTTGCCCCGCAAGGCATGAGTGCATAATCCTTTGCAACATACGCATAAGCGTGAACTGAAATCGCTGTGACCTCAAGTTCCGCAGCGAGCGCGCGCTGATTTAATGTCTCAATATCTTCAATAACATGAACGATCTCAAAAGGGTCAGTTGGAATTAGTCCTTTAGCAAGCGCGTAGAACATAAACGCGTCATCGGAATCTGGACTGTGTCCAATCCGGATTTTTTCTGTCTGTGACATAGTATTCCTTTGCTATAATCATTTAGTTTTCTTGTAGGAGCGATCTCCGAATCGCGACCTTCCATAAAAACAGCAAAACTGAAAACTGAATAGTTTTGATTCCTTTGCAGTATCTGATTGCGGTTTTCAACTAATAGTGATACAATAAAATTGTTTGAATCGGTCTTGTGTTAAATTTATATCGACTTTGGAGTGTTACACAAGAATGGGGTTGCCAGCGAAACCCACATATCTATATCTTACAGCAATACCAGATCGACTCTCAGAGTTAGTCGGTGCCGAGTGTGTTGCCCTGACAGGATCTGCGCCAAACGCGTACGGCATCGCAATTTCAGAACACCGTGTTGATGTCCGTCGAGGGGCGTATCTAAAAAGTTGTAGCGAAATCCTTTTTGAAACAGGGAGTCTTACTGAACTCTGTGCGGACATCCAATCCGCAGGTTTACACGCTGACGAATTCCGGGTGTCTGTCGTGAAAAAACCTCGGAGTCTCAAGGTAAACTCTATGGAACTTGCCCGGGACATCGGTAGTGCCATTGGGGGTCGCGCGAATCTAAACAGTCCACAGGTTACCTTTATCGCGGTTCTCACAGCTGAAAAGATATGGTTCGGACGACTCCTTTCCGAATCTGATAGTATGTGGCTTGCGCACAACCAACGTCCTTACGTCACTTCAAGTTCGTTACCAGCACGACTTGCGCGCGTCCTTGTCAATTTAGTAGCGCGCCCGGGGGATAGTCTACTCGACCCGTGTTGTGGTACCGGTACAATTGTGATGTCCGCTGCACATAGTGGCATCCGCGCTGTTGGTTACGATCTGAATCTACGAATGATCGGCGCAACAACGAAGAACCTCCAGCATTTTGGACTCACTGCAGATGTCGCGTTAGGTGATGCGAGACAGGTGCGGGGACAATTCGACGCAATCGCAACCGACCTACCTTACGGCATCAATCTTACCAAAGATAACTCTCAAGACGCAGAGATTTTAGCCAACTTACGGACGTGTGCACCAAAAGCCGGGTTCATCGACCTCCGAGATCTCAGTAAACCCTTAAACGACTTAGGCTATCAGATCGAGGCTGTTCTCCCAGTGCCGAAACTGAGTATCGTGAGGCGTATTTTTATTGCTTCCGTGATAGACTGATAGCCGCCGATTCCTTGTTTACTATAATGTTTTTGACTCAATAATCCTCAACGTTTTCATAAAAATCAGTCTCTGGCAAGTATTCCTCTTCGTTGAGTTCTTCCTCTTCATGTGCCTCGTATTCACGCAAACTGAGAAGCGCACCTTTTTCGTTCGGATTCTCCATATAGAATTTACAGATCCAGCCATCACCCTCTGGAAAACGATTAAGTAATTCAATATCGTCATCAAGGGCAGTATTGACTTCATAAACCTCGCCGCTCACCGGCGCGTAGATATAGAAATTGCGTCCATCTGATGTCTCAATGCGCCCGATAATTTCTCCCTGTTCGTATTCGCCAAGAACCGGAAGCTCAAGAAAAACAATGCTGCCGTAGACATCCTGAATTCGTTCGGTAATCCCAACGTTACACTCTCCTGAATCGAAAACCTCAATCCACTCATGTGTCGTTGTATATTTTATCTCAACATTTTTCATCACGAAATTCCTCCGATTCAACATGATGCGGTACTATCACAATCCAGTTCCTTAACCTTCGAGTTGTGCTTGGAAGGTTTCAAGCATTTTTTGACGGATCTGAATTTCGACGATAGGATCCGGTTCATATTTTATATCTATTACTTTCCCGCCCAAGCGTTTGCACAAGGTAACAACAGTACCGATGTTTGGATAATTGACTTTTACATACAAATTTTCATAAAAGATACAGGTCTCAATTGTCGCATTTTGAAGGCAATCTCTTGCACATTGCCCGTAAGCACGTATTAATCCGCCGATACCGAGATTGGTGCCACCATAATATCTGACAACAACACAGATAACATTAGACAAGCCGAAACCCCGAACAGCAGCGAGAATCGGAGGTCCGGCAGCGTGAGTCGGCTCTCCCGCATCTGTCGCGTATTCACGTAGTACGTTGCCACTACCGATACTGTAAGCATAACAGTAGTGCGAAGCACGTGGATTCCGTTCTTGCACCTGAGTAAGGAATTCTTTTACCTCAGATTGCGTCCGGACAGCCGTTGCTTCGGCAAAAAATCGGGATTTCTTTACAACGTGACGCGCTTCGGCAATTCCTGCCACGGTTCTGTATTGGTCAGACATACGTCAAAATAGCAGCATCGGCTTGCTAAAAGTTCTGCCGATTGAAAAGGTGTACAGGGCGTCCCCTTGAACAATATGGATACGTTCATTCTCCACTGCGACAGGTCTGAATTGCGGCGTATAGGCGACATTGAGTATTAGGCTTCCAAATCTAACACCGAGTCCAAAACAAAAACCTTCCGCTTTCCAAAGCCGTTCTTCCGTCTCAAAGGCACCATCTTCTAAGAGAAACACTTGCGCATAACGCTTTTCAGTATGCCTAAGGTAACCAATTCTCGCGCCAACTCTGTGGCGGTACCACACCTCACCGCCTACATTTGCGCGGATACCATCGCTGAAGGGTGGATGAATATCTAAACCGATCCGCAAGGTTACATCTGATATGGCGTACTGATGGGCAATACCAGCAACAATTGTACGCGCCATCGCATCTGGAATAGAAGGTTCAGAGAAGGAGAGTCCATTGCTCAAGTTCCTTGCAACAAGACCCACCAGCGTACTGTCACCAATTTGCTGGCTAATGCCGACATTATAGGCATATCCATGTCCAAGATGTTCTGTTCCGTCAGCATCAGATACCTTAGAGCGAAGCCATTTCGTATCGAACCCAACACGGGTGCCCCCGAAGAATTTCAGGCCGTAACTGAAACCGATAGCAAGGTTATTTCCCGGAAAACTGTTGAGTGCTTTTCCACTATGATCAACTCGGCGAAAGGGGCCCGCCTGTTCAAACGCGAATCCTAATCCAACGGTGCCGAATTTGCCCGTAGGGAATGTGTAATTCAGCGTTTCAATACCATACGCCCGTTGCTCGTAGCGACTATAGTCCTCGTAATTAGCATTCTGATTCGGTTTAGAGAGCAGGGCAATAGTCCGTGGAAAACGCGTTGCGTGAATAACAAACCGGTTCCCCGCTGCCGCGCTAATACCCGCAGGGTTACTGCCGAGGGCATTTGCGCCGTGGCTTGTACCCACAAAACTACCACCCATCCCGTATTGCTCAGCACTTAGTAATCGTTTAAGAAACCCATCTGCTGCAGCTGTTGTACTCGCCGCTGCAGCGATACTACTCAGAACAGAAAAATAGGCAATGAGACAAAATAGGATGGTTGCAGCACAATTACGGACGTATTTCATTTATAACCTCATGCGAAAGAGATGCGCGTGGCGCATGACTTTTCTAAGAATACGGGGTTCGGGTAGAGAATGTAGATTTTATCATAGGGAACATAATGTCACTTGTGCCACAGCATACGCATTCGTATGGGACATCGAAACAAACACAGCGCCGATATTGTGCGCGTGAGCATAGCGCTCAACTTCACCGTGCAAGACGATTTCCGGCTTTCCGAGAGCATCCGCCTGAATCTCTACATCCTGCCAACGCATACCCGTCGTTAAGCCGGTGCCAAGTGCCTTAAGCGTAGCCTCTTTAGCAGCAAAACGGGCGGCA
>JAPPDN010000156.1:0-2451 GCA_028824575.1 Candidatus Poribacteria bacterium
TCTGTACTGAGACTTCTGGGGTGAGTTCCCGCGGTAGGTTCATCCATGCGTACAACCCAAAAACGATGATTATAATCATCAGGAGATTCGCTAAAACAGGGTTGTTCACGGATATTTTGGGGATGGACATGGTGATCGAATTTTATTGTGTGGGATCTGGGTATTTAGGGTTTACCTACAGATATTTCATCTCAGAAAGGCAAAAATTGTGTAAGACGAGGTCCGAAAACCTCGCCTTATCATCTCTCAATCGTCAGCAGGAACTGCGGCACCTAACAGGTCTTCATCTGAAACGATTTGGAACCGTTCTTCTGGGTTTTTCAGGACGAGACCGCGTAGGTCTGTTGTGATCGCATAGAGCGCAGGCATAACAAATAGCGTCATCGTGGTTGCGAACGAGAGTCCGAAGATGATAGTATACGCCATCGGCATCCATATCGGCGATTTACCGCCGAGACCAACTGCCATCGGAATGAGTCCGAAGATTGTTGTGAGTGATGTTAAGATAATCGGACGCAAGCGGATACTCCCACCTTTCAGAATGGCGTACCACTTGTTATAGCCGCGTTCTCGGTATTTGTTGATGAAGTCGATGAGCACAATCGAATCGTTGACAACAATCCCAGAGAGTGCAACGATACCAAACATCGCGACCATGCTAAGTGTCGCATTGGAAAGGAGTAAGCCAAACATTGCACCTATCATACCAAACGGAACCGCGAACATAATAATAATCGGTTGGATAAACGATTTGAATTGCGCACCCAACACAACATAGATTAACAGCAGGCCGACGATAAACAGTTTCCACAATTCCGCAAAAGAATCTCGAATCTCATCGAAAAGTCCTCGAAAGTCGAGTTGGTATCCTGGGTACAAAGTTTCCACATTGGCGAATGTACTGATTAACGCCTGATTTACTTTGAAAGGCGTTGTTTTCTGTCTATCTACGGATGCGGAAACCGTAATCGCCCGCTCCCCATCGAATCGACGGATATCAGAATACCCTTTCTCCTCTGTAATGTCCGCGACATCTTTGAGCGGGACAATAGCACCGGTAGGGGTTGCAATCAATAGATTGTTGAGTTCCGCGATGTTTGTTAGGCTATCTTCCTCGTATTTGACGACGACATCAATGGCTTCATCCGCTTCACGGTAGGTGGTGGCTTTGGCACCTTCAATAGCCGTGCGAACTGTTTGTGCAATTTGGAATGTTGTTAACCCGTATTGATAAGCTTTCTCAGGCTTCAGATAGATACGGAGTTCAGATTTGCCAGTGCGAAAGTCATCTCGGATGTCGTAAACACCATCCATTTGAGTGAGAGTGGTTTTCAGGACTTCAGCGAGTGCTGTCAATTGCTCAAATTGGGGACCCTTTACCTTGACTTCCACGTCTTGCCCTTGTGGAGGGCCACCTTCTTGCGTAATATAATTCAGTTGTTCTATCCCGCTAACTGTTGCTGTTTCCTTTCGCATTGAGGCAATGATTTCATCTACGCCGCGGGTCCGTTGCCGTTTGGGAGTAAGTTCAATGATAACCTCACCAAAATTGGAACCATAAGTAACACCTTCCAGTAGTCCTGAAGTCGGTGTATGTATACCGATATTACTGACAATCGCAGCGACTTCACTTGATGGAAGGGTCTTCGCAGCTGCTTCAATTTGTGCCATGACAGCAGTCGTCTCTTGCATGCCGTAGGAAGGCGGCATCTCGGCTTTGACGTAGAATTGCGGAAAATCTTCGCCCGGGAAAAGTTCTTTGTCGAGAACCAAAAATGCGCCAACGCACGCGATCAAACCGATAAAAAGGACACTTCCAACAAAAGCATACCGATAGCGGATTGTTACTTTTAGGATCCTAACATATCGGTTCCGTATGAGGTCAAAAAAAGTGGCGAACCACACAAAGAAACCTGTAATTCGGGCACTTAGAGTGAAAGCACGCTGAGATCGGCGTCGGATCGGATCAAACCTACTACGTCCTTCCCGCAGTTTGGCTTTTCCCCATTCAGAGACGTGTGCTGGTAAAATCACGAAGACTTCAAAGAGAGAGGCGATCAAAACGAGAATTGCCATGATCGGAACGATCCGCATAAATTGACCGGACACGCCGGACATGAACATCAGCGGACCGAATGCGCAAATTGTCGTCAAACTTGCCGCTATAACCGGCCAACCGACTTCTTGCGCACCGCGAATAGCGGCAACTTTTGGGGGTTCCCCCGCCTCAAGGTGCCGATAGATATTTTCTATGACGACAATAGCATCGTCAACGACAATCCCTACGACCAAGATGAGTCCAAACAGGGAGACACCACTGAGTGTATAACCCGCGACAGACATGAACCAGAAGGTCGCCATAAACGCAACCGGTATACCGAGTGCAGCGAACACGGCATTTCGCCAACCAATAAAGAGAAGAAGCATCAGCACAACGAGAATCAAACCGAA
>JAPPDN010000156.1:2461-6008 GCA_028824575.1 Candidatus Poribacteria bacterium
ATTCGTCTCCAAAATACCTAACCGTTCCTTTAGAATAACAGAGTAGTCGTTAACTGCTGTTAATTCGGCACCTTCGGGGAGGTCGGTTTTCCGTTTTTCAACCAATTCGCGGAGTTCGGCAACTAACGCGATCGTGTTACCCTCTGTCTTTTTTTGCACACTCAAACTGATAGAAGGTTTTCCACTGATTCGTGATAAGGTTCGCGCTTCTTCATAAGTGTCTGAGACAGTTGCGACATCGCTAAGACGGAGTGGGGTGCCTGTGGGTTGGACGGCGATGATAGTTTCGCCTATGGTGTCTGGATTTGAAAATTCGCCCATCGTGCGGACCATGAACTCTGTATTTCCGAGTTCCATCGTGCCAGCAGGCAGATTCAAATTGCTTGCACCAAGTGCTGTGATAACTCCCGCAATCGGCAGTTGATATGCTTTCAACCGATCAGGATCTACCTCGATCCAAATTTCCCTTTCACGGAGCCCGGCTATTCGGACGGACGCAATATTTTTGATGTCTAAGACCTCGTCTTTGAGGTTCTCGGCGATGTCCCGCATCTGGGATTCCGCAATGTCGCCGCCGACAACAATCGTCAGCATCGGGAAACCGGAGGAGACATCAAGCTCTACGACTTGCGGATCCTCTAAGATTTCTTCCGGAAGGTCATTTACCTGTTCTACAGCGGTACGTAAGTTTTCAAGTTCTTTGTCGAATTCCCGATCACTCAACTCTTCAAAATCGACGGAGATGATAGATCTCCCCTCCGAAGAGTTGGAAAGCATTAAATTGATTTTATTGACGTTCTCTTCAATGGCATCTTCAATAGGAGCAGAAACGAGTTTCTCGACCTCTTCCGGTGAGGCACCGGGATACAGCGTCGTCACAGTCGCGCTCTGTAATGCGATTTCTGGTGTGAGTTCTCGTGGTAGGTTTATCCATGCGTACAACCCAAAAATTATAATAATAAGCATCAACATATTCGCTAAAATGGGGTTGTTTACGGACATTTTAGGAATGGACATAGCGGTGGCGGTTCTCCTTGTTCTTTATGTTACCTTCATAAGCGGTTATCTTTTGTGAAAATAGATTTGGGGGCAGTGCTAACACTACCCCATTTTGAATCGCTGACGGTTATTGGTTCGATTTGAGATGACCCCATGTTGTTGCCAATTTGCCTTCTGGAGCGACAGCAAGGGGTTTGATCCCTTCGCCTTCAATGGAGAGTGAATCAACAAAGAAAGTAACTGTTTGCCCTCCCCAGTTGTTCATAAAACCGATACCGACGCGTTCTACGTCGAATTTGTGGTTCCATGTTTTGTCACCAGAGAGTTTCCATTCATCTTTTTCATCTTCACGGTAGTAACCGGAGAAGACATCATCTTCTTTGACAATCTTAAGGTGGACGGGGACATCAAAACCGGTGTCAAAGTGTCCCTTGTCTTGCCAATTGGCTTGGACCATGCTCCCAATGAGCGTTTTTTGCGGATCCCCAGCTGAGCCGCCAAACAACAAGCAGGCGTAATTTAAGTCTTCATCACTATAGAGAAAGATACCGACCCAGTAACTTCCTGGCTTGTCAGGTTCGGTTGAGAAGATTCCACTCACCGTTATATTTTTAGCGGCACTTTTGGGGACTTCTCGTTCAACCATAGGTTTGTCAGGGGTGGTATGGCCCCATCCGCCGGTTGGATTGGTCATCTGAAGGAAACCGTCCTTGACTTCAAGTTCCGTAACTTCGTCGCGATAATCACGGAATTCCCACCCGTCAACGAGTTCGTTCCCATCGAATGGGTCTGTCCATACACCAGCAGACACTACGCCTGTGAGACAAAACATCAGGATTCCGCATACAAAAATCGTAATTCGCATGATAACCTCCTTTGGGTTTAAGGCATTATAACATAGTGTGTAATGTTATAGTTAACAAAAAACGGAAAGGATTCAATGGAAATATTGGAATTGTGAGACGACACATTTCACGTGATTGTAAGTTATCGGTCTGCTTTCAGGGTTGCCCAGGTTGTTGCGAGTTTGTTCGTCGGCGCGACAGCCAACCCGCCAAGTACCTTCGCTAACCCGTTATCTGCTATGGCTTTCAAGTCGTCTTCACTGAGAACGGTATTAAAAATAGCGGCTTCATCAATAATACCTACAAAATACGAACCGCCACCCCATCTACCAATCTCAACAGCGTTCCCTGTTACGGCAATATCTCCAGGGCGTGTGCTCGCACCGGCGCGCTCGCCATTCACGTACACAACCAGATGCTCGTTTTTCGCGTTGCTGTCGTAAGTCGCCGCGAAGTGGATCCACGTATCTTCATCAGGGACATTTGCGGAGGCTCTCGGTTCCCAACTGCCCCCCGGCTTGACAAATGATGACATTCTGTTGCCTTCCTGCGGTGGATCAATGCGTAGAAGATACTCGTCGCTTTTTGCTATGAGTTGCCTCCAATCACCAATATCTGTGGCAAAAAACCATGCCATCATCGTAAGTTCTTCGCCGACTTGTAATTCTGGTGTTGACTCAATTGAGACCCACTGTCCACCATCAAATTCAAGTGCTTTCCCGAATTTACCGTCTTTCCATTTCGCACCGTTGATTGTGCCATCATGGTCGTTTCCAGAGGCATCTTTCGTTTCATTGCCAGCACCCTCATCGAATAGCCAAACACCGACAGCTGTTTCTGGATCGACTTCAGCGATGCTAATTTGTGGTAGCATCCAAGCCATTGAACAGGTCAGTATAGCAATCAATATTAATTTTCGCATTTTTATCTCCTTAGTCTATCCTACTTTGGAAAGGGCTATGGTTAAAAATTCTAACGAATCGTGTAGATTGACATTATTATACCATGCTACAAGCTGCGCTCGCAAATAGAAATTTTGGGCAATTATCGGATTTCAAATTGAACATCCGATTGGTCTCCTTTCACCGTGTAGGAGGGGTTTCTAACCCGGATTGGTCTCCTTTCACCTTCCAACCTAAACTTTTGACAAAATATTTACACATCCATTTTGGCTTGCAAACTTCGCCGAAATGTGATAATCTATAGTGAATCCTAAAAATAAAGAGGCACTTTCATCCCCCGGTAGGTTCGGAATGTAATACAAGGAACGGATTTAGTCTAACCCCAGACTAAATCCCCTAACCGAACCGGTGCGAAGTGTTCTACTAATTCTAAACTTCACTATAAATACAATAGTTGTGATTAAGAATTATGCCTCCAAAGGGAAACAGACTATGCACCAGAAAGAACAACTTATTGCTGACCTCTCTGCACTCCTCGGTCCTAAAAATGTTTTAACGGATGCGACTGCGCTGTCCGTATATGAATGTGATGCCGCGCCCTCTTTTAAGGCGATGCCGGATGTGGTTGTCTTCGCCGATACGGCGCAACAGGTGTCGGATATTGTAAAGTTGGCGAATAAGTACGACACACCCTTTATTGCGCGCGGCGGTGGAACAGGTTTAAGCGGTGGTATGCTTTCTGTTCAAGGTGGGATTATCATCGCTCTCAATCGGATGGATCGTATTCTGGAGATCGACCTT
>JAPPDN010000954.1 GCA_028824575.1 Candidatus Poribacteria bacterium
GATATCGATTGATTCCTTTTTGGTTTTTTCCTGAATACGAGCAAATCGATTGGTCTTATGAACATAAGTTGGTAGACCATGTGCTTGTAAAATTTTGGCAACAGGGCACCCGAGACTTTGCAGGGGGTTCGATAGAGCATGACACCAACAGAGTTCGCGCCCATTATCTAAATACACTCTATGTTGAATGGGAAGAAGTCGAACATCCTGATGGTTCGATGGTGAAGATAATTACGCGGGCACTTGGGGCTGGCGATGTCAATTGGCAGCAAAAAGGTCCTTTTGACCTTCCACCCCCCGGAGTGCATTTAATTGATATAAATTCAACTGAAGGCAAAGGCATTGATCCCTTTACCTTCCTAACCTCTGAGGAGTTACCCGAACGAAACTTCTGACAATTCTCACGGCAGCCGTTTTTTTTCTCGTTGTTATCGTTTTTTCCACTGCTTACGGGTGTTGGGTCACTGCACACGCGTATGCAACAGTGGGAAATAATAGCGCGTATGCATACGCGGACGTGGCTGCTAACGGTATTAAGCGTGGTGGCTACTCTTTAACGTGTACAGGTCGCCAGCCAAGGTCCTTGAGTTTTAATGGTGCAACGAGTGATTCACTGAGTAATTATTTTAACGTGCACATTCAGGTCACGGCATCCGGTTCTATTGGCGGAGGATGTCCTGGTGGTGGCGGCGTTCAAGATTTTGACACGGCTACTGCAGGTCCCTAACATTGCGGTGGCGGTTCCTTGGGAATCGCCACCTTTCCTAACGTGGATCATCTAAAGAATAAGTGCAAATAGAAAATTTAACCCGCGTGGTTATTGACTTCGCTAAAGCAGTAGCACATACTTTTTACATGAGCCAAAATATTTATAGTGAAATCTATGATTACTTGGACATTTTAGATTGGCAACCGGTATAGACTCGTATGAGTTCTTGTCGCAATAATTTCTCAAAGGAGAGTAAAAGATGGAATCTATGAAATATCGCCAAGTGCTACTCATGCACCTTTTAGCCATATTTGGATTATCCATAATATGTGGATGTGCGGCATTGGGACCGAAAAAAATTCAACGTCCCCAAGTTCCGCCCGATTTTCCATTTCCTGTCGTTTGGCTGCAACCAAAAGCAAAAGCTGTGCGTATTAATGAGTTGACCCAGCGAGAATTGTGGGGACTCGTTATGGTTAAAAAATGGAGTGAAGGGGACCGGGACTTTGTTGGCACCAGCATGGATATGGATACTGGGAAAGTCTATTTGTACTATCCAAATGTTGTTTATGTCAAATGGGAAGATACCCAACTCCCTGATGGTACAATCACTAAATACGTATCTGAAATTTCAGGAGCTGATGACACAATTAGAGACCAAGTCAGGGAGGGAATACTTCCCCCAGGCGTACTGGTATTGGACATGGAAGACATGGACTCTTCGGGCATAGATCCCTATGAGTACCTATCAGACTGAACTATTGAACCAAACAATAATTTCTGAAAGGAGAAGTTAAAAATGAAAGGCGTTACTTCCTTCTTCCTTTTTTATCTGCTGTGTTTTCTGAGTTTGCTGACTTTCTTCGGTTGTGACAGCGACACCGAAGAAAATACGGAAAAAACGTCCGGGTTGATAGCAGAACGCCCTGAACCTGAAAAGACTGACGATATCTATATTCCGGACAAGGGGTATAAGACGGGAGACCCCCTCTTACGCAATGACTATTCTCTCGCTGGTCTTATTAAACAATTTGGAGATATTCCAGAAGTTCACACCATCGCAGAATATCAGCGGAAAAGGATACAAGGGTTGCATGTCACTGCTGAGGCGCATAACGCCTACCTCGATGCACAGAAGCGTCTCTGGCCGAATCGGGAAACGCCTCAAAAACTTGGCGTTTTAGAGGAAACCAGTGAGCCAGAAGTCTTTGCCAAACTTTTTCATGAACAACTCATTGAACAGTTTGGAGATGTTCCGGAGACTGACATCATCGTGAAAGTTGAGAAGAAGGTGAAGGCGGGTGAAAGTATACCGCTGGATGAATTTGTCAATTATGCGCACGCACTGTTCCATCTCTTTCCCAGTGAACAAACACTGCGTCAACTCCAAGAAGCTTTAGCGGAGCAAGAGAAAGTAAATGACTTGGATGATGAGTAGTTGAGGGAGACTCTCTAAGAAAAGAAAAGGGACGACATTAAGTCGTCCCTTTCTGTGTTACTCTATCGTGGCAAAACCGATAGTTATTGTCTGGCACGTTTCCGAAACGCGTCTACAAATACGTAACTTAATTCGCTAATTCAAAAATAATCGGTATCTCAAGTCGCAAACTATTCCCTTCTTGTCCTTCAGGAAAAGGCGGGTAAGGCACAGCGTTTTGGACTGCGGCGATTGCTGCGTTATCAAGTGCTTTCGCGCCAGAAGAATCCGTGACGACTGGATTCCGAATGGTTCCATCTTTGAAAAGCGTGAACCGAACTGTCGTTGTCGTGCCATCGTCGAGATTCCGCACGCGTGGCGGGAAACGTTGTACCTCTTTGATCCGGTCCCGCACGGCTTTTAGGAAATCGTTAAACGACTGTTTTGCCTCACCTAAGTTGACTGAGGCGAGTTCTAAATTACCCGGATCGTTGAATTCCGTTTGGGCAAGATTTGTTCCCATATCCATTCTTGACACTAAACTGGTGCTTTCAAACTTCGGTACCTCAAACTTCGGTATCGTTGTCACAATATTTGCCTGTTGTCGCGTCGCTCTGAACAGATTTTTGCCGATGCCAGCGACACTCGGTGCCATCACCGGACGTGTAGGCATATCACTTGTCGGCAGCGTGAAGCGCGCGTTGCCCATCGGGATTTTAGCACTCGTTGTGACAGCCTGTCCCTTCGGGGCTTGGATCTTAGAAAATTTCGGTTTTGTCGGTTTTCGTGTTGTACGAGGCGGTGTACGACGTTTCGGCTGTGGTTTTGATGCCTCCAAGACAACGCTATCTACTTTGTCGTTGTGCAGCTCTAACACTGTTTTCCGAATAAAGTAAATACCGCCAATGATAATCCCAATTACGTGCAATCCGATTGCGAAACCCCAGGCGATCCGGATCGCTTTCCTTTTCCGTTTTTGGACGACTTCTCGATTCTGCCGTTGAACATCGGCAATCGTCATCATATTTTTTTTCTCCGTTCCTTTCAGCACACTGTAAGCGTGCTATGTCGGTAATTAGTCTTTGTAACTCAGTAACTTATATTTCTCGTTTTTAACAACTACCGAACCGAGAATCTTCAATTCCCGTTTTTCGCCAGCGGTGTTCTGTAACGTCAGAACGGTTCCACGCAAAAGTCGGAACCCATCGTAAGTTTCGGACGGTCGATCAAAGCGGATACCCACGAATTTCAGGTTGTGTCCGCCGTAGCGATTGATCCACTTTTTCATACCTGTATTACATTTCTTGTTCATATTTGACCAAGCAAAATCACCGGGAAAGTTACTTGGCGGACGACTTGCAGGAAACGCCGGCCAAACCCAATCAAGGAATTCCTCGCGCTGCACACGCAAGCGATTCAAGTGCTCAATATCTTTGTGGTTAAGGGCGTCGACGACTGCCAGACCGAGTTGGTCTGGTGAGTGTAGGGGTTGGGTTACCCAACCCCTACGCTTCGGTTTCTCACAGCCTACCGAACTGCTGTAAACCAACAGGACAGTTAAAAGCATGTAAGATGTGCGAACAGTGAGTTCACTACTTCTGCGCACTCGTTGTCCATCCTGTCGTCCAGTTATCGGACGGGCTCACACCACCAATGAAGTCAGCGGGGTCAAAAAAGCCATCAGCAGGTGGCGGGGTCGGAGACACTGCATTCGCACCCGCGCCGGGCGTGAAGTTCGGTGTACTCTTGTTGAACGGATCCGCCAAGTTCGGGTCGGTTTCTTTGTTACCGTTTTTGGAAGCAAAAGCGGCTTCATCAAATCCATCGTCATCTTTTTCGTCTCCGAAGTTGCCTTTTCCATTTTCAAAGAAGATGCCATTTTTGACAACCAGCTTACCGCTATCTGCTTGGGCATGTGTCGCTTCGTTATTGATGTCAAGTCCGACTTTGTTAAATCCGGTAACAATGAAGTTCGCATACATACCCGCCGCACCTTCACGGATCAGCATGCCGTTATCGCTTTCGGGACCAGACGGATCACCGACGAGCGTTACGTTGAAGATAGTCGCAGCGGAACGCGGGGTCGCTTCGTTATCTTTACTGCTGTTATCAACTTCAAAGCCGTTATCGGCATCATCACCATACTGTTGAGCGACCCAGAATTGTCCTTTACCTGTCCAACCGTCTGTCCAGTCAAAAGAATCGTCACGTGCGCCTGTTACCAAGATATATTTTAGGTTAACAGTGCCGCCGAACATCTCAATACCATCATCTTGGTTCATGTGTACTTGAACGTGATCAACAATCGTACCCGATCCAACACCTTGGAAGGAGATGCCGTTCAATTCGTTATCCGGGCTTAATTCGATACCAGCATACTGAATACGAACATAACGGAGTATACCGCTGCTGTCAGTTGGATCGTTCCCACCGAAGGCACCTGTATCACCTTCACCGAAAGTTACACCTTGGTTCGTGGGGGCATTCCCGTTGATAATTAAGCCGCCCCACTGTCCACGTGCCCGGGAACCTTCAAAGGCATCACTTGACATAACGATCGGGTCAGATTCTGTTCCTTCTGCCATAATCTTGGAGCCTTGCGCGATAATGAGCGTGCCGTTAGTTGCCTGCTCGCCGTAAATTTTGACACCCGGCTCAATAGTTAATATTGCGCCAGCTTTGACAAACACTGCGCCTCGTAACAGGTACTCGTAGGTTTCAGAAAGGTGCCAGTTTGGACTATCAGATTCGCTCAAAAGTGAACGTAACTGGCGTTCATAAGACAACTGATTCAGATCACCGTTCAGTTCCTGACGCGCATACGCAGTGAGGTTTTCATCTTTGAGGCTCAGTTTGATGTCCGCAATGCGTTCACTGAGCTCACTGTCATCCCTCGCGGTGAGGTTGCCCTGCAAAACGACCACTTGGTATCCCTCAATATCAAGAACCGCTTCTTCAAGGGTAAGTGCTTCTTCCGTTTCATCGCTGCCACAACCGACAAAAGCCAACGCAATACCGACCGTGAAAATCGTCATTAACAAGAACCACCAACTCTGACGCGTTCCAGTGGATGCAGAGGCACCCGAACTGTTTAACATTAACTAATCCTGCTCCTTGTGTATTTTTTATCTACGCCCAATCGATCCTACGGACAGGCATTGAAGTCACCGTTTAAATTTCTTTCATAATTAAGGATACCGATAAATTGTTGCAAGAAAATGACAATATTATGATTTTTTTGGTGCTTTTCAGATTTTTTTCTGATCGCTAACTGCTGACGGCTGATGGCTAATTCCCACTACAAATTGTAGCTTATCCCAAATGAGAACGATCTACCGAGCCTGTACGCAAGATAGGTCGCTTCTCCTATCTTGTAATGAACGTACGGGTCAAGCAGGTTTTTCGCCGAAATGCTGAATCTGAAATGATTTGCAACCGTCCGACTGAAACTCACATCCAATTGTCCACGGGGTTGCTCGTAAACATCTGGTGCTCCGTGATTCCCCACCTCGGAGAGCCTACGTCCAAATATGTTATACGCAACCGCACTTGAAATACCCCAGTTCGGATCTTCAAAGCCGACCGAAATGTTGACAATGTACGGACACTGCCCTTGTAGTGGACGCTCCGAAGAAGTCTGAATCCCGACATCTTCCGGCAAAACAACTTGCGACGAAATCAGCGCAGCGTTGGTATTAATCGAAAACTTACGCAACGCATCTGTAAGGACACCTAAATTCTGGCGTGCTTCTAACTCTAAGCCGTTATTGTGGGCACCCTCGGCGTTTTCATAATTGATTCGGACTTCTGCTTGGGGTTGGACGATCTGCTCAATCGGCTTTT
>JAPPDN010000888.1:0-5427 GCA_028824575.1 Candidatus Poribacteria bacterium
CGACGGTGACTCGGCATTGATGATTGTCTCACGCTTTTGCGTATCGTTGAGACTCACAAGGAGCCTACGCGCGATATCTTCTTCGGCAGCAAGAACCCTTAAACCTTTTTTATCCCCCTGCGGCACCTCTGCCGGATTAGAACCGAAGAATGACGGGTTCGGCGAAATGAGTTCACGATTGACAACAGTAAAGTTGAGCGAGACATGATGTCCCTCAGCACGCCAGCCCCACGCACCATTGCCTGTCGGATCGCCAAATACGGTGAAAAAGTAGAACCCCGGATCACGGACAAGTCGGGCTTCTCCAGCAGCCTTTTCAATCTCACCGAGCGTTGTCTCCAAATTGATAATCGCCCGGGCTTTCTGATAGCCTTTCGCGCTCAAGCCGCTCTCCATAAGAGCGAACGCCGCGTCCTGCTGTTTCGTGTTGAGTTCTTTGAGAGAGACCCCTTCGCGCTCCCACATTTCGATTGGGATGTAGTGCCACCGGAACCGCTCATTCCCGTCAAATGGGAGGGCTGTCTTCTCACGTAAAGCCGGTGTTAGCGTATCCAGAAAGTTACCCGCTGCCTGTGCCATCCGTTCGGCTGTTGCTGAAGCGGGGATAACCAAGGGTTTCAATTCGGCATCGTTATGTGTGTGTGCCACAAAAATTCCTCCTTAGCGTAGAACTGCGACACGTGGGCCGCACGCTACGAATCCAGTTAACTCAGTTTCCCTATAACACCTATTCTAAACCAACTGCATACGAAAATCAAGTATTTTAACAACATATTCAGAACCGTTCGGTTTTCTATGTTGTTTTCCGTTATCGCGAGGCTCCAAAACTCGCCAGCGATGCGGATGGAATACAAAAACTTGACGGGTGGTGGCTGACGCTAACAACCAATTCGACAACTGAAAACTGAAAACTGAAAACTATTCATCAAAAAATCTTGACAACTGCTCATAAATTCTGTAAACTTATTTTAATGGATCCCGTTTAAGAAAGTGTTAGCATGCAATTCCACCTCTGCCTTAGGTTAGGTGAGGCAAAATCTCAAACCGATACGCAACAAGTCGGGACTCATGGACAAATTGATTGATGATGAATTGTTAGTCGCTCAGTTTCAAGCCGGTCGCCAAAATGCCTTTGATGAGTTGATGAAACGTTACAAATCAAAGATTTTCTCGTACCTCCTACGTTCAGTCAGAAATTACGAGGATGCCGAGGACATCACCATTGAAGTCTTTTTTAAAGCGTACCGCGCCCTGGAAGGTTGGCAACCGAAAGCCAAATTTTCGACATGGCTTTACAAGATTGCGTCCAATCTTGCTATCGATTACCACCGTGCGAAAGCGCGCCGCCCTGTCTATGCGTTGGACGATACAGAAATTCCCGAAACGCATCTCGTTGCCACTGATCTCCACAGCGATCCGGAGAAACAACTCGAAGAGAAAGAACGGGGCATCCTTATCCGTGAGGCAGTTGATCAACTCTCCCCGAAACAGAAAGCAGTTTTTATGCTAAGCCGGTATGAAGGCTTGCAACTTAAAGAGGTCGCTGAAACGCTGGATATGGCGGAGGGCACCGTGAAAATTCACCTCCACCGTGCAGTAAAACGATTGCAAACACTCCTACGTCCGTTGTGGGAAAATAATGAAATTTGATGGGTGGTCACGCGATCACGACCATCGTGATGGCGTGCCATCGCTGAAAGGAGAAGGGATTATGCCTAAATGTAAGAAATCCGAAGGGCAAGCTATTGATTATGCTTCCAAACTTCTGCCCCCAGCAGAAGAAGAACCCTTTGAAGAACATCTCAAGAATTGCGAGGACTGTACCGAAGCCGTTGCATCCTATACAGCAGTCCTTGAATTAACAAACAAGGCACAAGAAGAACTTGTTGTGCCTGAACTCGCGCTTCAGAACATTGAGATGAACGTGTACAAACGACTTGCTGCCACACAAGAGCAGACGCTGTTCTCACGTATCCGCGCCTATTTCACGAATGTCGGATCCCCCTTTGGCTGGTACAAAACCGCTGCGGTCAGCAGTGTTGCTATCGCTTTGATTGTCACTGTTCTCCTCATCGGAAACCCGTTCCAACCCGAAATGCCCTTGCAGTTATCCGAAGCACAGTCCGCCGATGCTCGTATCGAACAATATCGCCAGCAAGGCATCCAACGGAATTTAGAGGAGGCTCTGATTACACATCATCTCCGAAATGATGCCTGGGAGACAGAAAGTCAGCTCCACCGAATGAAAGAGCAGGCACAAGGCACCAATTGGACAAAAGTTGCCGACAAACATCTCCAGAACCTTCAATCTGGAAATTCAACTTTGCAATAGCACAACTAAGGGATATTAGCCATGGAAATGTCAAGCAGGCTTACATTTCTCTTACACGCGCTGCTGATTATTCTTCTCAGCCCGCTTGCATACGCGCAATCTGATGAAGTGAACGCCTTAATTCTCGCAGGACGCTACACAGAAGCCAGTAACAAACTTGAGGCACTTGCCGAGTCCACTAAAGACATTACCATGAAAAGCTGGTGCTACTATCAAATCGGTGAAATTCATTATAACTATACCCATCAGTACACCAGAGCTGCCGCGGCTTACGATAAAATCCTGAAACTCGAAAAAAAAGGGCTCGCGCCCGTGGAACTCTACCTTGCAATCATCAAAAAAGGTGACGTCTACAGCCGCATGGGCAATTACCATGATGCTATCCAAACCTACGATAGACTCATTAAACTCGCGCCCGCCTCCCACTTCGTACACAAAACCGGATTACAAAAGATTCGGGACATTAATACCGGACTCGCTGATCTCAGAGAACAGCAACGCATCGCGATTCAGTATAAAGGCACGCCTCTTGCCGCTATTGCCCAATTCCAGATCGCCGAACTCTATAGGAATCCGTCGCAACTTAACCAACCTGAAAAGGCAATCTCGAAGTATGAAGCACTTTTAGAAACACACCCTGAGGCGATGGTTGCACCGGAAGCGAGATGGCGCATCGCAAATTTAAGGCATACCATCCTTAACCAATCCGCCTTAGCGATGGCAACATATAGAAAAGTCATTGACGATTACCCGACGAGCAACTTCGCTGCCGAGGCACTTTTCCAAATGGCAAACATCCATCGCACCGCTGGAAAATACTCGTTAGCGATTCCTGTGTTCGAGCGACTGAAACAGAGATATCCTAACTTCTGGAATATGCACGCCGTTCTCTATTGGATCGGGATCTGTCACGAGAAAAACTTGAACTACCCGAAAGCAATTGCGGCTTTTGAAACGTTCCATCATGCCTATCTACCACAACTCGACCCAGCGTATTTAGGGCAAATTTCGATGCACGATAAAAGTATATCTGAAGTCGAAGCGGAAATTGGGAAGAAAATTGTACAACTCACCAAACAGATGGCGGAAACGGAATTAGAACGATTGAACACAGCGCGCGCAAATAGAGACTTCTCTGAGGCATTAAATATCGCCCGAAACCTCATTGCCACATCACCACATACACCTCAGGCAGAACAGGCAGCGGAACAACTTTCTACACTTCAACACCTCACAGCAATTGAAAACCTGCGTGAGCAACTTCAAAACAACACCTTAGCACCTACAGACGCAGCACGCGCACGGTTGCAAATTGGCACGATCTACGAACAGAAACCCTTGCAGGACTATCTAAACGCAATTGAAGCATATCAAGAGGTCCTGAAAAATCATCCTGATTCAACCTACGCCGCTGAAGCACTCTATCGCAGTGGTATCGTTTACGCTGAGCATCTCTCTGTACCCAATGAAGCCATCGAAGCTTATAAGTATGTTATCGCATCGCATCCGAACACCCTACAAGCAATGATGGCAAATTTTCAGTTGGGTGAGATTTACAGAAAGCTGCACCGGTACAACGAAGCACTGCAAGCCTACGAGGCAACCATTGGGTACCCAGAACGCGACCGGTACCTCGCCGGTGGATATAGGGATAGTTTCGCCGATAGGGCACAATTCCGCATCGGTCGTGTCTACTACGACGACAACCGTTACGACGAAGCGCGCTCCGTTTTTGAGGAACTCATCCAGAGCCGCACGCGGTCGCCACGCCTCGCTGCCGCTTACATCTACCTCGCCGCTATCAGTGAAGAACATGCCGAAAATAGGCAAGCTGTCGAATTCTACAAAAAGGCAGAGACCTTAATCACGAATAATCCTGTCCAAATGATGATGCTCATCGAAGAGGCGAATGCACTCGGCACCCTCCAATCCACCGACCCAAGCGCAGTTATGCGGTACCTCGCAGAAAAGCAAAAACGCCTTTCAACAGAAACAACAAAATCCGATTAATAGTGATCTGAAGATTTCCTACCTGCTATAAATCCCTTAACGCCGAATGTAACGCTACAGGATAAGGTTTCGCATCCGTTAAACTTTTATGCGAACCCGGAAACTTTTTGAGTTCTGCGATTGTCCGCGCCTGAATGTCCTGCAGGGTCGGAAAATCGGATACCAACGCCCCGTCTTGGATGATCGGAATTAGGAGCGATTCTCCCTCGGCGACATCTGCATCCCACAGTGTTACCCAATCTTTAGTATAATTCCCAGCAGCATCGGTGAGGCGATAGACCTGTTTTTTGCCGGGTATCGTCGCTTTCGACGGCTCATCAAGCGACTGTTTTCCGACAGGTCTACCATCGCTCTCGACTAACTTATAAACACCACCAAGCGCAGAGGTGCCGCCTTCGCCTGTAAATGAATTGAAGTTAGCTCCAGTAGCGAGCCGCGTGCCGACACCGAAACTGTCAAGCGGCGCACCGTTTCTGAGTAGGGCATCTATCTGGAACTCATCAAGATCATGGCTGGCGATAATCTGAACGTAATCAAGTCCTTCAGCATCAAGGACATGACGCACCTGTTTACTGAGTGTCAAGAGATCGCCACTGTCCAATCTGACCGCGCGTAACCGTGTACCACGCCCTTCCATTTCCTTTGCAACGATACATGCGTTTCGCGCACCTTCAAGCGTATTGTACGTATCAATCAGGAGTGTCGTGTTATCTGGGAAAGCAGCAGCGTAATCCCGGAAAGCCGCTAACTCGGTAGGACGTTCGGAGATGAATTTATGTGCCATCGTGCCGACGTACGGAATATCGAATAAGCACCCTGCAAGCACCAGAGACGTGCCACTGGCACCACCGATAAAGGAAGCACGCGCAGCTAAGATACCAGCATCTCTACCGTGCGCCCGGCGCGCCCCGAAGTCAAAAACGGGTTTTCCGCGTGCAGCATGCACGATCCGTGAGGCTTTCGTGGCAATCAACGTCTGGAAATTCATGACGCAGAGCAGATAGGTTTCAAATAATTGGACATCTCGAGATCTACCCGGGACGTTGATAATCAGTTCGTTTGGAAAAACAGGTGTGCCTTCGGGA
>JAPPDN010000888.1:5437-5964 GCA_028824575.1 Candidatus Poribacteria bacterium
AAACAGAGCCATCAAAACGGAAATTTCTGAGCGAAGCGAGGTAATCAGCGTGTAAATCACCACGTTCTGCCAGCCAGTCGAGCGTCGCATCAGTGAAACGCAAATTTAAGATGTAGTGGACGACCTGCTCCAACCCAGCTGCAATCAGATATTGTCCTTGTGGAATCTCGCGGACGTAGTAGTTCGCCGTGATAACAGAATTATGCTGCGCATCAAAATCCGCTTGCCCCATCGTCAATTGATAATAATCAACAAAGAGCGCCATCTCATCTACTGAAAGTAAAGCCGACTTCGGAGGAGAAGAGTGGAAGAGTGGAAGAGTCGAAGAGTGAGGGGCACCCATCTTTCCATCCTTCCATCCTTCCAACTTCGCTCTTTCCTTCCATCCAATGCCCTTCATAGATCTTCTCCCTCAGTGATAATGAGTTTTTGATTGACAGATACATTCCGATGCGTATTGACTTGACCGGAGGGCCAGACGATTTCGAGGACATCAACCTTCGCATGCGCTTTGAGACCGATTTCAA
>JAPPDN010000775.1 GCA_028824575.1 Candidatus Poribacteria bacterium
ATAAGGGGGATTTAGGGGGTTAAAAACTAAAAAATCTACCATCGCGTGCTGAATTTGCGTAAGTCCTGATAATATCTAATAACGTCATACTCGTCGGAAACCCGTTTTTGACATCGGAAAAAACGGCGCGAGAACCCAACAATTAAAAATATGGACTGGCTCCGTTTTGGCAATCCTGAATATCTCCATCTTCTATGGGCAGTGCCGCCTCTAATTTTCTTATTTCTCTTTGGACTGCGACAGAAGCAGAATGCCCTGCTACGATTCCACAGCTATGTCGATCCCACGCATCTAAAACACCATAGGGTTCAAGCCGGATTGTTGCTCCTAAGTTATCTTTGCATCACGCTCGCAATCGCGCGTCCGCAGTGGGGCGCGAAATCCGAATCAGTCGCTGAGCGGTTGGATGTTATGATAGCACTTGATATTTCAACGAGTATGCTCGCGGAAGATGAGAAAACCGTTCGGCGACTTGACCACGCCAAGGCGTTCATATTCTCACTATTAGATGCACTTGAAGGGGACAGGATCGGATTACTCTACTTTGCAGAGGCGAGTTTTGTGGTATGTCCTCTGACGAGTGATACTGTAACACTCAGGGAATTCCTGGAGGCGATAACCGCAGAAACGCTTGCGCACAGTGGCACCCGTATTCGTAACGCTATTGAAACAGCAATAGATCGACTTATTCCAGATCAAAACCAGCCAGCAGTCGCGTCCGGTTTCGATGGACAGAAGGTCCTGATTCTTTTTTCAGACGGAGAGGATCACGGACGAGAGGCAGTTGAGGCGGCGAAAACAGCGACCCAAAGAGGTGTGCATATCTATTGTATCGGTGTTGGTAGCCCTGTCAGGTCTGTGCCTATACCACTGCCGGGTGATACCGGGACAGACACTACACCCTACAAGCGCGATGCCAATGGACAACTCGTGCTAACAGCGTTAGATGAAACGCGCTTGCAAGAAATCGCCAAAGCCGGAGACGGCAACTATTACCATGCAACAGCAGGGATTACGCAGTTAGCAACGGATTTAGCACGGCTTGAAAAGCAAAAATTCAGAATCCGTGCTGATGGCGACTACCAAGACCGCTTCCAATGGTTTGTTGCTGGGGCGTTAATTTTGCTTATCTGTGAGGTGTTACACTTTACCCTATTGTTTCGCAAACCACGCCGTTAAAAACCGAGCAGTGTCGGTTAGGATTCGGTTGATACTATGCTTTTTTTAGGGATAACCCGCTTGGACGGAAGCGCATCAAAAGAATGAGGATGATTCCGAAGATGAGGTATCGAGCGTTGCCAAATTGATAGGGAATGATAAAACCAGGTCTCAAAACTTCACCTAAAGAACCGAGAATCGCTGCGCCTATCATGGCACCTCGGATACTTCCCATACCACCGAGGACTACCATACACAAGATCAAGATAGATTCCCAAAAATCAAAGAATGGCACACTGATACTAACCTGAAATTGCGCAATGAACCCTCCACCGAGTGCTCCAATCGCAGCACTCACAGCGAATGCCAGCGATTTATAGCGACTGACGTTAATTCCCATACTTTCTGCTGCCTGTTCATCTTCACGGATAGCGACCCATGCTCTACCCACACGGGAATGCTGTAGTCGATAGGTGATAAAAATAACCAAGGTTAGCAGGATGAGAATATGGTAGTAGTTATGCCAATTCTGATTGAAGGTTATTCCAAAAAACGTAGGGGCGGGAATACCGCGCAGCTGACCGTTTGGCGCGCCAACCAACCACTGTTCGTTTCTGATAATACGGAAGAAGAGTTCGGCGAAACCAAACGTAACAATAGCAAAATAATCGCCTGTAAGTCGCAAAGTGGGTGCGCCGCGCAATAGTCCCCACACCGTCCCATGTAGCACAGCGAGTGGGAGGGCAATCCAATAACTAACCCCAAGCCTTGCCATCAATATTCCAGCAGTATAACCACCGATAAGGTAAAAACAGACATAGCCGAGATCCAGCAATCCAGTAAATCCGCACACAATGTTCAGACCGACTGCGAGGAGCATGTAGACGCCTGCCCGAACGATAATCCGTAGCATATACTCGCCACCTGGCCAGCCGAGATAGATATCGTACCGTGACAGGAAATCGACGATGTCGTCTATTCCATACATCAACAACGGTAGAAAACAGATCAGTAAGCCAAGGATAATGTTTTTTCGTGTCAGTTTATCTTTCATGCTAAGCTCGAGTTCCCGTTGATTTTCCAAACAGTCCAGATGGGCGAATAACGATCACTGCGATCATGATTATATATGCAATTGCTAACCGGTATCCTGAGGAGATATAGCCTGCCCCAAAAACTTCCGCCAAGCCGATGATGATACCGCCAAGCATTGCGCCTGTAATGTTCCCAATGCCGCCAAGAACGGCAGCTGCAAACGCTGCAACCCCTTTGTAATATCCCATAGTAGGTGTAATATTTTCGCTCAAGCCTACCATTATGCCAGCAATTGCCCCTAAAGCGGAACCAATAGCAAATGTTACCGCAATGACTTGGTTTGTCTTGATTCCCATTAAGTTTGACGCTACACGGTTTTGTGCACAAGCCCGCATTGCTTTACCTATTTTGGTCAGGTAAATCAGTCTGTTTAGACCGATCATTAAAACAACAGCCAGTAAGAGAATAAACACATCACGATAAGGGAGGATACCCCCGCCAGGCAGCGGTATGGCGTTTAAAATCTCGCCTGTTTGCATATTTACTTCGCTTACGAGGAATGCTGGAAGCGTTTCGGTTGGAAATAGCCGGGGCCTCGCTGACCAAATCATCCGGGCGAGGTTTTGTAACACAAGGGAAATGCCTATCGCTGTAATCAATGCCGATAAACGCGGCGCATCCCGAAGGGGTCGGTACGCTACGAGGTCTATCAACATCCCTAACAGTGCACATAGGAGCATACTGGCGGGTAATGCTATCCAAAACGGTATATTGAAAACCGTAATTAGCATCAGGGCGAGGTAGGCCCCAAACATAAAAATCTCGCCATGTGCAAAGTTAATCAACTGGATAATGCCGTAGACCATGGTATAGCCTACGGCAATAAGCGCGTAAATTCCACCCAACACCAACCCGTTAATAAATTGTTCCAATAATTGCGCCATAATTAACTTCTTCGGGTGTTAACCTTGTAAAGAACAGACTCCGAACATTACACAAAACCTCTTATTTCAACTCAGACAGCTGTTTCTCAGCGGCAACAAACTGTCCATCTTTCACAATTTTCACGTAAGCCGGTTTGTTAACGGTATCACCTTTTATATCAAAATAGGTTAACCCTGTAATCCCTTCGTAGCCTTTTTCAGGTGTGTCTAAGGATGCTAAATGCTCACGGATGGCTTTTCGGTTATCTTCAATGGATGCTTCGGCGTTATAGGTTTTTTCAAGTGCTTCCTTAATCATTCCAACAGCATCGTATGTCAATGCGGCCCATGTATCAGGAGCTACACCGTGAAGTGTCTCAAAATCAGCTGCCATCTGTTGTGCCTCTGCACCTCCTGCGCCAAATGTAAAAGGTGTCGTTAGATAAGTTCCCTCTGCGGCGGACCCCGCGATTGTGAGGAAATCTGGTGAATCCACGCCATCCGCACCGAAAAACTGGGCGGTAATCCCAGCTTCACGTCCCTGTTTAACGATTAAACTTGCTTCCGTGTAGAGTCCAGAGATAAAAATAGCATCAGGATTTTTGGCTTTAATGCTCGTGAGTTGTGCCTTAAAATTGGTGCTATCTCTTTCATAGGCTTCCGAAGCGACGAGGGTAAGTCCGATTTTCTCGGCTTCCGCTACAAAAGCGTTTCTTAAACCGCGACCGTAAGCATCATTATCAAAGAAGACAGCAACCGATTCAATACCCGTCAGGACGTTATCAAGGTAGTGCGCAATGAATTTCCCCTGAAAACCGTCGTGGTACAAATTTCGGAAAGTCCACGGGCTTCCTTCACAAACTTCCACAGCCGTTGAACCGGGGGACAGTTCAACAATACCTGCACGGTCATAAATTTCTTGACCGGCTAATGAGCAGTCACTATTAAAATGCCCAACAACCGCGAGAATTTGGGGGTTGTTGGCGATGCGTTCTGCCACGAGACTTGCTTCTGAGCCTTTGCCAGCATCATCTTCAAAAAGTAGCGTCAGTTTCATACCGTTGATGCCGCCTGCCTCGTTAATTTCTTTTTCTTTCAGCTCAGCACCGCGTCGGATCATTTCTCCAAACGCTGCAGCTCCACCTGTATATGGTGCTGCAACAGCGACTTTTAACTCTTTCTGTGTTGTCTGTGTTGTGCTTGTATTCTTCTTATCTTGAGGCTGACATCCCAAAACGGACACAAACCCGACTATTAGTAACCCTACAAGCCAATTTCTCATGTTAACTATACTCCCTTCATTTTCTGGCAAATCTTGCGTGCTATCAATCCGAAATATGCTTATTTTACGGCAAGATCTGTCTGAAGTCAATTTTAAATTCCAATTTATCTTCTTTGCCGTCTGAACGGACGATCCGAACGTCTGGCACAATAATTCTGAGATCCGTCGCATGACTCTCAAGACGGTCAAAAATTAAGAAACCGCTCCGTTTCGCGCCGGAGAACAACTTACCGCTTTCAAAAACAGTGTCCTCTATCACAATACGTCCCCACTCTAACGCCTCAGCATCTACATAAGACTGATAATAGCCGTAGTAAGAGGGGTAAGCAGCAGCGGCGTACGGATACGTTGCACGCCATGGATCACCCTGCGAGAAATTCACGTCGTCGTAAAGTGAATCAAAGTAATCGTTAGGCAAATTCGCGTATTGCGCGCCGTTTGCATCCATGAGTATCGCTGCGTCTTCAACAAGAACGCGACGATGCTCGCGATTGTGGACTATCATCTCAAACACAGTGTAGATAGGTTCAACAGCACCATTCCTCTTGACGATAAGGTAGGGGTTCGTTTTCGGATCTTCGGTGAGCGTGAACAATTCCACTTCATCAAGTGGTTTGATAGTAACAGCGACTCCGTTTTTTACGACAGTTGCGGCCCCTGTTTCTGCATTGATCTCGGCGTTAAACCGTCCCGTAATAGGTTCCATATAAACATCGATTGAGGGTTGTGGTGCAGCAGCACATCCTGCCAACAATGCTCCTGTGAGCAGAAGCAAACCGATGCTGCACATAAGTTGATACCGGAAATTGATGCGATTTTTCCTGCGAGCCATGAGTTTAACCCTCCCATGTAATTATATTTTACGCAATGTGAATTTCATTGTCAAGATTTTTATTTTCCAATAGATATAGGTTGCCGAAACTACATGTGATACGCAACCTATCGTTAAAACTCCCATTTTAACAACGTGGCGCGGTTATGCCAGACAAGCACCCCAGTCGCAGTACCGATCGCCGCGCCAACGACTACATCTGAGGTATAGTGCCGTCCTAAATAGACACGCGAGAAACTAACGAGCCCTGCGCCGACATAGAGTGGAATTCGCCATTTCGGATACCGATACCCTAAAATAGTTGCAACGCTGAACGCAATAGACGCATGCCCTGACGGCATGGCTGGATTCCCGAGCGTTTCATCAAGCGGTCGTTTTCTCCCAATCAATCTTTTCATCCCAAACGTTATGATCCCGGCTCCCATGTATGCCGAAGACAAAAGTTTACCAGTTTCCCGATGGGATTCATTTCCGTAAGCCATCAGGAGGATTGAGGCACCCATCACGCCTCGGTAGTCCCCAAGCCTTGAAATACCTTCCATGCCCGTCCATATTGGTTCCTGGCGTGGCGGTGAATCGTAAATACGGTCAAAAAGTGTTTGGTCCCAGCGTGATAAGAAGTTTTCGGCAGTTGCATCTAAACCTGCTATAGAACCACAGAGGATCAGGCTGCATATAAACCACGGTTTAAAGTATCTCGCGAAGACGTAACTAAAACACCTATACTG
>JAPPDN010000947.1 GCA_028824575.1 Candidatus Poribacteria bacterium
CAATGGACAACAACTCATCATCGGTGGTAATGCCGATGGCGGTATCTACGCTATGAAACAGAGTACCGGAGAGATGGTCTGGGGATTTAAATTAAGTCAACGCGGTATCAATACATCCGTCGTCGTTTCAGGCACGAAAGTCTACACCTCGCATAGTGAAGAGAATATAGATAGTACCGAAATGGGACGTGTTGTCTGTATCGATGCAACCGGTTCTGGTGATGTCACCAAAACCCACGAACTCTGGCGGTATGATGCCGTTAACGTCGGATACGCATCCCCTACAATTCACGGCGGACACCTCTATGTCGTGGATAACTCCGCTAATGTTCATGCTGTTAATGCGGATACGGGTGAGTTACTCTGGATGCACAATATCGGTAAAGTTGGTAAAGGTTCACCGGCTTGGGCAGATGGAAAACTCTATGTCACAGAAGTCAACGGCGGATTTGTCATCCTTCAACCCGGCGAAGATAAGTGTGAGACGTTGAGCACGCAAGAGATAAGCCGGGCAGACGAAGATCACTACGTCGAAATCTACGGTTCACCCGCTATTGCTGATGGACGTATCTATTTCACTACAGAAGAACGCCTTTACTGTATCGGGGGAAATGAATAATGAGATTTTCTATTTCAATGTCCGCTATACTGATTGTTTGTCTACTTGCCGCTGGTTGTGCCAGCAAAGAGATGGCACCTAAACCTCTTGAGATGAACACTGCTCCAGCTGTTTCGCTGTTGCTTACGCCCGCTGAAAAACTCACATCAGGCGATCCTATTGAATTCAGGGTCATCGGGTTCGATGCAAACGGAAAACAGACGAGCGCAGTCGGGGCTATAGAGTGGATGAAAACTGGATTAACAGGGACACTACAAAACAGCACATTCACACCCGATAAAAGTGCAGGGGCGCATGCTGGCACTGTCGCCGTGCAATCCGGTGATATGAAAGCGATGGCTCGCGTCCGCGTTATACCACCGCTCCCGTGGACAGAGGATTTTGAGACGATTGAACTCGAAAAGATACCGACGCATTGGATTGGCGCGACCGGCAAATTCTTTGTCCGTGAGAAGGACGGCGGTAAAGTTTTAGTCAAAACACCCGTCCAACGCGGCTTAAACCGCTCTAATGTCTATCTTGGTCCCTCAACAATGAAAAACTATCAGATTCAAGTTGATCTAATGGGCACCAAAGATAAACGCAGACTGCCAGACATGGGCTTAATCGCCAACCGCTACACATTGGATATGCAGGGCAGACACCAACGCCTGCAAATCCGTTCATGGGCATCAGACTTACGCATGGCGAAGACTATTGACTTTGAATGGGAGACGGATGTCTGGTACACGATGAAGATGATGGTAGAGGTGATAGACGATAAAGCCGTGATTCGAGGAAAGGTATGGCGAACCGGTGAACCTGAGCCTGCAGAATGGACAATCACTGCTGAAGACCCACTACCGAATCGCGAGGGAAGCCCCGGCATCTACGGTTACTCCGCAACTGTTATCTACTACGACAATCTAAAAGTATGGTAAACGAACCACGAATAATATCAAATCATAAGGAGTCGTTCAATTGAAACCGCTTTGGAAATTACGATCTATCTACCTCATAAAACTCGCAGTATTTCTTGCTTTTGCTGTATCCACCGCCTCTGCTGAAAAAGAAATCGCTTTATGGGGTGGAACGTTAAGCCGGAACATGGTCTCTGACGAAAAGAATATCCCAGCAAGTTGGGATCTCGAAACAGGTGAAAATATCAAATGGACCGCAGAACTCGGTTCCCAGAGTTACGCAGGCCCCCTCGTTATTGGTGGAAAGGTCTTTGTTGGAACAAATAACAAGGCCCTCTACAACCCGAAACTCACCGGCGACCGCGGGAATCTCATGGCATTTCGCGAATCCGATGGCAAATTCCTCTGGCAGTCAACCCACACCAAACTCACCTCTGGTAGAGTCAACGACTGGCCCCTACAAGGAATTTGTTCCACACCCTTTATTGAGGGTGACCGACTCTACTATATCTCTAACCGTTGTGAAGTCGTCTGTGTTGACACTGAAGGTTTCCTTGATGGTGAAAACGACGGTCCCTTTACCAACGAAACCGAAACAAGCGAGATTGATGGCGATATCATCTGGAGTTATGATATGATGGATGAATTGGATGTTTTTCCGCATAATCTCGCCACTTGTTCACCACTCGCTGTCGGTGATCTCCTTTTTTTAGAAACGAGTAACGGTGTTGATGAAGGGCATATCCATATCCCTTCTCCTGATGCCCCATCCTTCATTGCTTTGAATAAAAACACTGGGGAACTCGTCTGGGAAGATGCTTCCCCCGCTGAAAATATACTACACGGGCAGTGGTCGAACCCCGCTTACGGCGTTATTAACGGAGTAGCACAGGTTATTATTCCCGGCGGGGACGGTTGGGTTTACGCCTTCGCGCCGGAAACCGGTGATATCATCTGGAAGTTTGACTGTAATCCGAAGGATTCCGTCTGGGAACTCGGTGGACGCGGCACGCGCAATAACATCATCTCAACACCTGTCGTTTATGACGACAAGGTTTTTATCGCAGTTGGACAAGACCCAGAGCATGGTGAGGGTGTAGGACACCTCTGGTGCATCGATGCCTCCCAAACCGGTGATATTACCGAAACCGCTGGGATATGGCACTTCGGGGATGAGCAGTTCAATCGCACGATGTCCACTGTCGCCATTGCCGATGGACTTCTCTACATCGCAGACCTCAGCGGATTTCTCTACTGCTTGGATGTCAACACCGGTGATCTCTACTGGAAATACGATACCTTTGCCGCTATTTGGGGCTCACCTTATGTTGTAGACGGTAAGGTCTATCTTGGTGATGAAGACGGCGATGTTGTCGTCCTAAAAGCAGGCAAAACTGAACCTGAAGGGGAACCGTTTGAAACCAACATGGGCAGTGCTGTCTATACCACACCTGTCGCAAAAAACGGCGTGCTTTACATTGTAACCCGGAATATGCTCATCGCGATAGAAGAAAAAAAATAGAGTGGTCTGGATAATATATGTATATCGGCCGGTTGGATTGGGACGACTATCGCGTTGAACATATTTCTCGACATAGCGTAGAGCCGCATGAAGTATGGGAAGTCTGTAATAACAGATCCCACTTAGCGCGTCGTCAAGGACGCAACCGCTATCTTGTTTATGGGCAAACCTTGGATGGGCGGTACTTATTTATAGTATTGGAGCGTATTCAAGAGTCTGTATATAAACCTATTACTGCACGGAATATGACTGAGCGCGAGAAACAAAATTTTAGGAGACTCCGAAAATGAAAGCATTGCAAGTACCAGAATTTTCGACTTACGAGGAAGAAGTGGCTTTTTGGGATAACCTTGACACTGCCGATTTTATGGAAGACGATGCGGAGTGGTTTCGTTTTGAGACCAATCAAGCGGTTCGTGTCGCAATCCTTCCTGAAATCGCTGAAGAGCTCATGAAAAAAGCGCGCACGCAAGGTGTGTCAATTGAGACCTTAGTAAATGTTGTTTTGGTTGAGCACATTAGGGAATCAGTTGAACACGTTGATTAGTTAAATTTGAAAGTGCCAAATAAATGGTACTTCGTAGAAAGTTTTTATACAATGAATCTTTCCCGAAAAATTACTGAGAACCAAAAAGCACTCGATGCACATGTCCGAGAAATCGTCAAGTGGCACTTCAGTCCAAAAACGGGATCTCCTTTCTGGCTGGAATACGCTGAAAACCTCGACTTTGACCCAAGGAAAGAGATCGGCGGCTACGCGGACCTCAAATGCCTCGGACATTTCCAAGATGAATGGCTCCGCGGTGGACCTGTCCGACGTTGGGTACCGAAGGCTTACGCCAAGGAACCGATCTATGTCTTTGAAACCGGCGGCTCAACGGGTGTCCCCAAATCGCGAATCAGCATCCGAGATTTCCATATTGACTATGAGATATTCAGCAAGACGCTTTCCGATGAAAGTTTCCCACCCGATAGCGATTGGCTCATGTTGGGTCCAACCGGACCGCGCCGGTTACGGCTCGCTGTTGAGCATCTCGCTCAGCATCGTGGCGGTATCTGTTTCCACGTGGATCTCGACCCGCGCTGGGTGAACCAACTCGTGCGTTACGGGAAAAATGAGGAATTGGACGCGTATAAAAACCATGTGATCTCGCAGGCACTCAACGTACTGCGCGCCCATGAAAATGTCCAATGCCTCTTCACCACGCCGAAGCTGCTGGAGGCACTCTGTGAAAAGATCTCCTTGCCAAAAGCTGGTATCAAGGGCATTTTCTGCGGCGGCACCGAGATGGACGCACAGTTCCACCGATTCGCACGTGAAGAACTCGTTCCCGGCATCGACTTTATCCCGACCTACGGTAATACGCTCATGGGATTAGCTACTTGCAAACCTTTTGATCCAGCGGATAACTACGCAATTATCTATTATCCACCATCCCCGCGTGCTGTCATTGAACTCGTTAACCCAGAAAATCCAGAGGAAACTGTCGATTACGGTGAAACCGGGCGCGTCATGCTCACAACCCTAACAAAAGAATTTTTTGTGCCACGTTTCCTTGAACGGGACGAAGCCGAACGCGCCGAACCGATACCAGAATACCCCTGGGATGGCGTTGAAAACCTCCGGCTCCTCACCGAACTCCAAGAGAGTGTCGTCGTAGGCGTTTACTAATCATTTATGTTGAGTAAAAGCAATGTGAAAGGTTATATAGTCTACCTCGAAAAGAATTGAAAGGAGGCGACAAATATGAAAGCAATTCAGGTTGTTGAAATTCGAGATCCGGTCTACGAAGAGACCTATACCGCCCACATCCAAAAAAACGGTGCCGCGTGGATAGGATGGATACCAGAAGTCCCCGAAGTAGAGTGCGAAGAGTACACGAGAGAAGCATTGCTAAAAACTCTTGTGAAAGACCTACATGAAGCCTTAGAAGCTGAACAGGAAGCGTGGGAAAAACAGTTTGAGGCGGATGTGAAGGCAGGACATCTGGATGATCTCTCTGAAAAAGCCCTTAAGAATTTTCGAGAGGGCAGGTATTATGAATTGGACAAACTTCAAGAATTGGTAGAAAAAACCAATAAGTAGATTAGGGTTTGTTTTCCATGCAGATTCTAAAGTCTATCTGAAGTTCCGACGCCGTTCAAAATTGTGCCTGAACGACGGGTGCTATATTTTCCAGAAGAACACCAAAACTGGAAAATGAGATTAACTCTCTGCTTAATTTGTGGCTAACTGTGGGAATAAACGCAAACATGGAACACATCCTGAATGAAAATTTTTGAAGGTTTTGCGCGAAACTCCCGCAAGATGTTCAGAGACGGGTCCCTCGGAAATTTGAGTTGCTACGGCAAAATCCAAGACATCCTTCCCTCCATTTTAAAAAAGTTGGAGATCATTGGGCTATTAGAATCTGTAAAGGCTATCGGGCAGTAGCACGTAAAGCAAATAACACCTTCGTCTGGTTTTGGGCAGGCAAGCACGACGAATACATGCGGCGGATCCGGTAACCGAAACACAATCGTTCTTTTTCTTCGTGGCGGAAAAAGTTCAAGCTCCGCCATCTTGATTTGAAATGGGGAGTTTTGATGACAGGAGGTAAAATAGTGGTAGACTTTAGTGATGCTCTCAGCAGTGCAGCGAGTGTGCAAGTACAAGCACATCGGGATCCAATTGCGGATGCGACATACAATTTGCACCAACCCACACAAGAAAAGTTCGATCGACTCAAAGCAAGATGGCCAGAACCAGTGAACATGGAGTTGGAAGACACGTTAGAGTTGTTTAATTTCAAACCCTTGCACCCACTGAAAAATTACAGCACAGCAGATTTTCAAGTTTTTCTTCCGCCATCACCTGTCGACATAGGAGATGTTTGGGATATAGATTCAGAAGGGATCCTTCCT
>JAPPDN010000477.1:0-777 GCA_028824575.1 Candidatus Poribacteria bacterium
AGGGGAAGCGAACAGAGAGCAGTGCTATTAAGGGCGGATAAGTCAACCGCTTTGAAGATGGTACAGGTTCAAGAACAAAGGTATACCAACTTGTCATAACTCGTTTTGTGTCAACATCACCGTTCGCGCCGTCCCATGCCGAGAAAGCGATAGGCACGAAGACACCGGAATCAAGTTGCAAGTCCTTTTTGTCATCGGTCTTTAAGGCGCGTTTCACCCACAATTTGTATCGCCCATCTGTGTAGGCACTCTGTACTTGGAGTTCACCTTGTACTTCCTGCACTTCTGCATTGTTAATACCTTTGGCGGTAAGTTCGGTCACCTGTTCAGGTGCTGAGGCTTTCCAGTGCCATAGATAGACCGGCAGTCTACCCCCCCATAAGAAATAGGGTTTCGGTGCGGTCGGTCCTTGCGGCACCTTCACAGGAAACTGGACTGCTAAAGCGTCCTCAAGCGTTTTCCCTGTCGCCGCATCCGTTTCGTCACCAGTCGTGTGCGTTCGGTCATCCCACGTAAAAAGGAAAGCGACCTCTGTATCACTGTAAAATGATTTGACGTTCACAGCATCAATCGTTGGATTAAACTGCCGCGGCTCAATGACTATTTGACCTACGAGCGGGAAATACCTTGCTTCAAGGGTTTCCCATGCGGCATCATCCATTTCAGGCAACTCACCTTGAATGTATTGTGAACGGAGTACGTTGTTGCCGATAGCGGGTTCTGTTGGTAGCTCCGGTATCTTTGCAGGCTGCATTTGACGAAAAACCGATTGAATCG
>JAPPDN010000477.1:787-5940 GCA_028824575.1 Candidatus Poribacteria bacterium
CGATAGCGGGTTCAGGACGTTTCTCAGGCATAAGCGATTTAACGTAGTTCGCTAAATGCCAACTCTTTTCATAGACGACTTTCATCGCATCATCATAAATCTGTTTTTCTTCTGCAGACAGCTCTGTACCTTCTGCGAGATTGAGAGCGATGTCAACAGCAGCATCGTATTTCTCGTAAAGCCGGGCGGATTCGTCTTCCTCTGCCTCTGTCATTTCATCTTTGTTATCTAATTCAATCATGCGACTGGATTCTTTAGCTGTCAGTCCGAAGCCTGGAAAACTATCGCCCTCAAACGCTGGCATAGCAGAACCGGCGAGTCCGCCGATGAAGCGTTTGAAGATGTCTTCGGTGTCTGCCCCGCCGCGGAAATTCCAACCCTGCGTCAGATTTGCGGGCCAGCTCTGGAATCCCCATTCATCGGTCAGGTCCGGTGCCGAAGTGCCATCCCCTCTGCCGACGTTTCCGTGGCATTCAATACAACCGAGTTCGGTATAAAGTGCTTTTCCGGTTTCCACACTCTGTTCAGAGTCAGGGACTTTCCCGGACAGGTTAATCTGCTTTGGCGGTGCTTCAACTTCCTTAAAGCCGTCGTAGAAGGTTTTGATATATGCCACCAATTCCCATCGGTCGTTGGCACTTAGAGCAGTTTCCCACCCTGGCATAGACGAGCCGGGCATCCCTTCGGTGATGATGTCAAATAGGTCTTGATCTGTTGGCAGTTGCCCAGTTTCTGTAGATCGGATCTTATACAAACCGCGTGTGAAATCCCTCGGTTTTGGGAGGAGATTCTCAGCGGCGGAGCCGTCGCCTCTGCCTTCAACACCATGGCAGTGTGCGCAGCTATTTTCATAAACCTCTTTTCCTTTTTCGGAAGCCTCCGGTGCATTTTGCGCGTATGCAAGGCTAAGCACAACAAACATTCCAAACAGGATAAGTAGGAGAGCAACTGTTTTGATTCTCATTAGTGTGCCTCCCCAAAGGTTCGCGGCTGATAGCCGGTGTAATCAGATAAAAACAGGATAACGTCCCAAATTTCGTCTTTTGTCAAGTGATCTTCCCAAATAGGCATTGCTGAATCCCACGGCGTGCCAGCCGCGGGTAACCCCGGTCCGCCCTTGGCAATTCGCCAGAAAAAGAAAGATTCTTGGAAGTTCGGAATAATCCCTGGGTCTTGGAAATTAGCGGGTAGCGGTTGGAGGTATGGTGCAAAATGTCCCTGCCCATCTAAGTGGTCTCCGTGGCAATAAAAGCAATTCTGATGATAGACACGTCTACCGTTTTCCACATGCGCTTTGAACGCCTCGGGATCATCTTTTTCATAATGCCGGAAGGGGTTGACGACATCTTGCATCGTGCCGATGACCTCATCTTTGTAGGTCAATTCAAGGGGCGGCGATGGATGTGCGTCACGCGGGCTTCCGGGTGGATTCGCGCGTTGCGCGATAATCGAGTAGGTATAACCGAGTAACAGGAGGGGAATCAACACTACAAGAACCCGGCGGTGGAGACGGCGTTTGTCATCCACCAGCGTTTCAAGGATAGGGCGGCGAAACTCCCGAAATAGCGAATCCTCAACGGAGATATGCACCAAGATAGCGATGACTATCAACGCCATATACATCGCAATCACGCTACCCGGTATAGGGACTGAGATGATGCCTCCAACGACGAAGCGCAGAAAGACCCAAGAACCCACCAGGATTATGAGACATACTGTGAAAAGCGACAATTTTTTCATATTTTTAACTTTCCTTGCGGTTCGGTTAGGTAGGTTCAGAGTTTGACGTTCCCTGACGTATATCTGAGAAAACCCCCAAGCAAAAACCCTTCCATTACATTACAGGCTAAGTTTTCTGTTTTTTAAAACGATCCTTTGTCTGTTATTCTGCAGGCGTATCCCCTGTCTCCTCTGGTACTACTTCCGCTGTCGCGCCCGTGAGCGTGCTTAAGAAAGAGAGTAGATTGGTCAAATCCGCCACTGATAAGATGATCGGGAAGTTTTCGGGCATCGGCGATGTAACAAGCAACCTCTTGCCAGACGCACGGGTCATGGTACCACTTTGATAATCAAACGGATCATAAGTCTCCTCAGTACCATCAACGATTAAAACAATTTCAAAATCGTCCATTGTTCCCGAAACATGTTCGCCAACAGTTTCTTCATCATCATAATCGACAAGCGTCATTTGCATCTTCACATCTGTTTTAGAAAACGTCCGCGCTTCGTCGCCAACCTTAAGCGTTACGGTTTCATCAGTTTCGGAAACCAATTGACCACTTACGGGTGCATCCGCATCCGCAGGCGTTAGGGTTAATGTAAAATAACCTTTCGCTGCCAGATCCGTGAGTTCCTCAATTGGCTCATCATCAAATTCGCTTAATAAGATAGTGTGCTCTTCTTCTACGCCATCTGCGGTTTTGGTTCGGACGACAATTTTTTCTTCGTCTTGTGAGACGAGCGTCCCTTGGAAAGTCGTTCCTTTGGCACGCACAGTAACAGCCCCGTATCCACTCACAATTTGGGCACCGGGTACAAGGACTGACTCCTCAAGATACCGCATGTCGTTAAAGGCTGCGATCTCGGAGAGATCAGGTGCGGTAACGACTTCAAAGTCTTCATTTGTTGTTTCACCCGCTGCTGGACTCTCTATCCCTGTCACAGCATGGCATGAGATACACGCGGCATCCACAAAAACCTTTTTACCGAGTTCTGAGTCACCGGTAAGTAAAGGTGGGAGTGCTGCAGCGGCTGTCGCTACATCTGCCCTGTCTATAGGTTCATCAAACGGCGTTGGATCAATTTCGCCGCCTTGACTCTGGAGGTAAGCGATAACCGCTTCAATCTCTAATTTGGAGAGCGCGATCGGGGCTTTCCATACCTCTGGCATAATCTTGCCGTAGCCAGGTACAAGGTAGTTCGCCGGTTGATACATAGACTCAATCAAATACGCTTTGGCATCCATGCCGGGTACACGGGTTGCAGCGTTAACGCCAATGTCTGTTAAGTCGGGACACCTTCCTGGGGGTGCGGAGGTATCCACGGTATGGCATGCGGCACATTGTCCTTTTCCATTAAAGACCAAGGCACCTTGTTCAGCCACAGCCTCCGGGTCGCTCCAATCGAGTTCGGTTAAATTCACGGCTGTGGAACTTTCCGGTACCAAGCCCGCGACAAAGGCGTAAAACCATATCACAGCAAGCGAGAACGTCAATAATCTCATGACGCTGGTCCATAAGACGATGTTTACAATTACCGCGATCAGAAACCAGACCGACCAAGGGAGTAGATTCTCCGAGGCAATCGGGAACGCGGATGCACCAGCGATATAGGCGATGAAACTCACTACCATCAAGATTAAACTTGCGATTTTTATGAGCGTATTTCTCGACATTATTTTAATTTTCCTTGCGGTTAAATGACATAGGTTTAAACTTTAACGTGCCATTCTTAAATCCGCTCTCCATTTCATTACAAGCTACGCACTTTGTTCTACCGCTTTCTAATTATTCCTTACGGTTAAATGACATGGGTTTGAACTTTAACGTGCCATTCTCAAATCCGCTGTCCATTTCATTACGAGCGGGTTTTTGATTAAGTACATCTTTAATAAGGCAAAAGGGATAAAAGCGGTCCTGCCTTCACTCTTGCGAACTAATCATCGCTCTCCATAGCAACTTCTGCTTCTACAGGAGCGGCGGCTTGTTTTTTCTTTTCACCCCATAAACCGAGCCAGAAGATAAACCCGACGAGTGCGAAGAAGACGACCATGATAATCGCTACCATGTTCACAGCCTCGCTGAGAAGCGGTGTAAATGCATCGGGAGATGTATCCTGCATGACCCCGAAGATATGCCACGCCTCCCTGAGTCCTGAACGCGCATAACCCATGAGTCCCATCAGGGACGTAAACGTAATAGCGATAAGGATTAAGACATACTGTGATCGATCCGTCATTTCGCCCCAATTGATAGCCCCAGATGTTGTGGCTTTGCGGTACATGAAAATATCAACAACCGTGACAACCGCCATGACAACAAGAGCCACCAGAACTTGGTACGGGGTTAGGACATTGACGCGTAAGTCCGTAGGAACAGTAAATCCGACGATGCCGATAACTACAATTGAGACAGTTGCGAGAAAGAAGATAGAGGAAATCGCTATGTTCCCAACCTTGCGCCAACTTGCCGTCGGTGTTCTCCCTGAACGCCGATAGAACAAAAAACTCAAAAAGGTGGCGAGGATAATGATATTAACAGCCGTATTCTTGGCAGTCATCAAGCCGAACAATCCGAGGTGTGGATGATTTGCCCCGCCCATTGCGCTCAATTCACTGGCGGTTGAGATTTTAGAGAGCGTTCGTGGTGTCATCCAGACGGCGACACAAATAACGATAATGGTAATCATGTATGGACGGTAACGCGCGTAGATCTCCGCCCCCTGAATGCGCCCCATGCCTGACCAGAGGTAGTAATTCGCACCAATAAACAGGACACCGATCATCACTGCCTGAATGATAAACAACCAAGAGAAAAGACTACCCATCATGTTGATGCCCATCGTGTTATTGAACATGTAGATTTCTCTACCGAGCCAATAACCGAGGAATGGCAGGGGTATAAGTCCGCAGAGTGCGATGAAGTTTCCGGTATACCCCATCCAATCGTAGTGTGCTTTGTCCTCTTTCGTCTTCGCGACGAGGAATCGGAACGCCGCATAAGCCGCCACAATCGAACCGCCGAAGGCAATGTTCCCAACGAGTCGATGGAGATTAACAGGCATCCACGTAAAGTTGTTGACTGCATCCCAAATGGTTCCCATGAACTCGCCTGTTGTCTCGTTGTGGAGTGGCACCATTGTATGGCTTGTAACGCCCTCCATAGCGGTTTCAGGTGTTAGCGCCGGGTCCGCAGCCAATTTTTCTTCAATCCAAGACTTCCGCCTTCCTTCAGATAGCACGCCGTATTGGGTTGCCGGACTCGTCTGGTAACTCAACCAGGAGTTAGAGACAAACATAATCGCCGTGCCCCAGACGTTTAATAAAACACCGAGGAAGAGATGCCACCCTTTATGTCGCCCCTGCATCTTGTCCCATCCGTAGGAATAGAGGTAGAGCGTAAAGGTCTCACCGAAGAAAAAAAAAAAAAAAAAAT
>JAPPDN010000410.1 GCA_028824575.1 Candidatus Poribacteria bacterium
CAATATTGTCAACTCTTCTATTATCATTGGAGATAACGGCGTGGCGGTAATTGATACTCAGGTAAACCAAATGATGGCGCGACGGCTGTACAACGCCATCCGTACTGTCACAGACAAACCGATTTTGTATGCGATTAACACACACTATCATTGGGATCATACGAACGGCAACACTATTTTCCATCAGGCAGGCGCAACTGTCGTTGCACGCGAGATGACAAAAGAATTCATGGTAAATAGATCACCACGGCAAGAAGCATTCCTCCGATCTCGGGGTTTTACGCTCGGCGATCCACCCTTCCTTCCGCAGCAGACATTCGCACACGAAACCGAACTTGATTTAGGGAATCAATCTCTACATCTCATTCATTTAGGAAAGGCAGAAACAGACGATGCCACTGCTATCAGGATTCCGGCAGAAAATTGTATCGTCTCTGGTGACACCGTGATGACAGGGAGTTTTCCGATCTTTGGGCAACCGGTCATGAATGAGGGGCTCATGGCGAACCACGATTGGATTAATACAATTAATGAGCTGCGAACGTACGCACCCAAATGTGTCTTACCGGGACACGGTCCTTTAGCACAAGACGCTGAAATAGATCTGTTACTCCAGATAGAGTCCTATTTCCTAACGGAAGTCCGAAAACGCCTCGAACAAGGCATGTCTTTAGCCGAACTGATCGTTGACATGGAAACTAACTTCCCTGAATGGATTCGGTCGATCGCTGAAGTTTGGGGAACACCTCGTTATGCGATTTTAAGGGTGTACCGTGGGTTGATTGACGATCCGGAACCCGGATGGCAACACCTGAAACCTTCGGCTATTCCAGCTGCGGATACTCAAAAGCTTCACGAAAGAACACAGGCACTTGAAGAATTTGAAGCGTACCGAGAAACCGCCGAAGAGGTCGCGGAAGGCAATGATTTCGGTTTAGCAATCGCTATCTTGAAAACCGCAACCGAAAAGTTTTCTAATCTTCCAGACGCATGGACAGAATACGCAAATTTGATCACGCGAGCGTCCCGCACCGTGTCAAGCGTGCTTGAGAAGGGTGACTTTTTCGTCGAGGCAAAGAAGGCACTTAATACCGCACTCGAATTGGACCCCGATTACGCACCGGCACACCTTTTACGCGGCTACAACCACATCCTTTCTGCTTACCGAAACGGCGATGAAACAAAAACAGGGTTGGCATCCATTTATAAAGCTCTTGTCACTGGGCTGCACGGCACGCAGCTTGCACAAGCGTACTTTAGTATCGGACTCGCGCATCGCACAAATGGGGATGAGGCGTTGGCACGTGAAGCTTTCGCGAAGGCGATCGCTGCCGATGCTCGGTTCATGCCAGCACAATTAGCCAATATGGCGTAGGAGGCATATTAATAATGAGATACGACAGTGTCTTACTCGTTGCATTTGGGGGGCCCACACCCGGATGCTGTCAGAAATACGATAGCGACGCATGTCCCGGTGAAGCTTATTGCTTTGTTGAAGGAATTGCCGGGACAACTGAATCCCAAAGAGAACGTGTAAAAGACATCTCAGCGCATTACATAAAATTAGGCGGATTTTCGCCATTCAACGAATTGACTTTTAAACAAGCCGACGCTTTAGAAAACGCATTAAAAGCACGCAATCTTCCGCTTCCTGTTTATGCAGGATTCAGGCATTGGACACCTTATTTAAAAGAAGTCATCGCTGAAATGGCAGAAAAAGGACACCGTAAAATACTCGGCATTATCATGGCACCCCACCAATCTCAATTCAGTTGGGAATGGTATCAACAGACAGTGAAAAAAGGCATTGACGCAGTTGAGGGTGAAAAACTGACAATTGACTATCTTGACCCGTGGTATACACGTAAAGGCTATATCGGTGCCATCGCTGAGATTATCAAAACCGCATGTGGCGACAAGTTAGAACATGCCGAGCTTGTTTTCACGGCACACGCGATTCCCCAGGCAGCAGCCGATAACTCGCCATACACACGACAACTTGGAAAAACCGGCGAAGCGGTTGCCCAGGAACTCGAAAAAGCTCAGTTCGGCTTGGCATACCAAAGTGAAGTCGAAAACAGTCCTATCCCGTGGACACAGCCTGATATCAACGATTGGCTTAAAACCCGAAAGGAAGAAGGCGTTGACACCGTCGTCGCCTCACCGATCGGCTTTCTTTGTGATCACGTTGAGGTGCTCTATGATCTTGACATAGAGGCAGCCGAGACAGCGGAAGCGTGTGGAATTGATTTTATTCGGGCGGGAACGGTCGGTGACCATTCCAAATTCATCAATATGTTAGCAGACTTTGTGTGTGAAAAATCTGAGAAGTAGATAGAGACTGTCTTCCTGATTTCGCGTGCCTATATGCTACCAGCGATGGATAAAGATACAACACTATCAACGAAATTGCTTAGGATGAACGGGGCTTATGCCGGAAAACTCTGATAGGAAACGCGCCATTGTTATTGGAGGGGGCATCACAGGGTTAGCCGCGTGCTATCGCTTACAACGCGAGGCTGCACAGCGTAATATCCCGCTTGATGTCGCGCTCCTTGAGGCGACTGGACGTGTTGGCGGTGTTATCCAGACCGAACACCGAGACGGATTCCTCATTGAGCACGGTCCCGATGCTTTTATCTCTACAAAGCCGGCGGCAAAGGCTCTCTGCGAAGAACTCGGTATCGCGGATCAATTCATCGGTACGAACCCAAAGGTCCGACGAAGTTTCGTAACTCGGAAAGGCATATTACACCCCGTCCCAGAAGGTTTTTATATGATGGCACCGGGGTCTCTGAAACCGTTTCTAAAGACCCCGCTCTTCAGTTGGCACGGTAAGTTACGGATGGCATTAGACTTGTTTATTCCGCGCCGAGAAAGAGACATAGATGAAGCCGTTGCACATTTCGTCAGGCGGCGTCTCGGCAACGAAGCCTTTACACGAATGGCCCAACCTATGATAGGGGGTATCTATACCTCGGATGCCGAAAATTTGAGTCTAAAAGCAACCTTTCCAAGATTCTTGGAGATGGAAAAGGCACATGGGAGCATTATCAAAGCACTCCGCGCACAAAGAAAGCAGGCGGTTGAAACCAGCCAAGCCACCAGCGGCCCCCGTTATAGTCTCTTTCTGTCATTTAAATCAGGAATGCAGCAATTAATTGATACGCTCGCCGACATCTTATCCGATAATATTAGATTAAATACCCGTGTGGAAAGTATCCAGGAAGATGGCGATGGTGCGGGGTGGTGTGTTGTTCTCTCTACTGGAGAAACCTTGAATTCGGAATTTCTCTGCATCGCACTTCCAGCCGTGCAGACAAGCGTGCTCGTCCGGAGCATATCAAATCCACTCGCCACCAAACTCAATGAGATTCCATACGCCTCTTCTGCAACGGTTAATTTAGCGTTCCGCCGTACAGATGTTACACACCCGTTAGACGGCATGGGATTCGTTGTCCCCGCTACGGAAAACCTATCGCTTATCGGGTGCTCGTTTAGTAGCGTCAAATTTGAGAACCGCGCGCCAGAAGAACATATCTTGTTACGTGCCTTCGTTGGGGAACCCACTTCTAAAAACACCGAAGCCGACCTTATTCAATTGTGTCAAACAGATTTAACACCGCTCCTCGGAATTGAACACCCACCCCTGTTCGCCACTGTTAACAAACATACACAAGCAATGGCGCAGTATCAGGTAGGGCACCAAGGTGTTGTTGATGATATAGAACGGCTCACGAGCGAGTTGTCAGGATTTGCCCTTGCAGGAAATGGTTACCACGGTATAGGCATCCCTGACTGTATCCGAAGCGGGGAGACCGCAGCGATTTCACTCTTAGATGCTCTTTGTGAGGCATCGCGATGAATTTTAAAGCACTGCGGTGGGGTATCATCGGCATAAGTTTCGGACTGTTCGGATGCGTATTCATTACATTAACTGTTGACCTTGCGCTGCGTGCTGATGACAATACACATCGCGTGATAGAGGCATATCAAGGGTTTCAGGACGGTAAGTGTAAAAGCTGCCACCCTGCTATCTGGGGGGAATGGGAGAGTTCGATGCACGCCAAGGCATGGGTTGATGAAATCTATCAGGCTGCCGCAAAGCAGGTCGCCGATAGGGAAACAAAATGCGATCAGTGCCATGCCCCGCAACCGATTCTCATGACAGGTATTGGGAAAATGCCGAAGTTGAGGGACACACAACGCGAGGCGGGTGTCTCGTGTCTCGTCTGTCACCTTGATGCCCACGGTGCAATGAATGGACCGGCAGCAAGTGCAGAAACCTATTTTCATGCTAATGTTACCAACCCTATCTATACCGAACCGACGGTGCTTTGTGGTACCTGTCACGGCCAACAAAGCGTTCCTGAGCATGACCAAGTTTCCAGTTTCCTAAATAGCAAATTCGCCGAGGGTGATACGAGTTGCGCGACATGTCACATGCCGGTTGTGACGCGCTTGCAAAGCACAACGAGCCATGAAGCCATCAAAGGCAGAAAACATACATGGCGCGGCAGTCGCAGCGTCGCACAACTTAAGCGTGCAGCAACCCTTCAACTTGGATATGCAGACGGAAAAGCGGATGTGAAACTTCGGAGTCAGACGGGACATATCTTACCGGGAGGGACATTGCGCACCATCGTGCTTGAGGTGACAAGGCTCGCCCCAGATGGCACGGAACGTCAAAAGCAGCACATCTCAATTTCTGCCGAGAATGAGAACCGACTACTTCCAAACGAAAACAGGGCTTACGCTTTTGATATGGCATCCGCCACAACCGGCGACACAATTAAAGCGCGCTTAATATACCAGTTGACACCGGATACTCCCGAACCCAAGCGAGTATTGATGGTAGAGAAAATGCACATACTCGAGCCCCGGGCCCGGTAGGTTCGGTTTTGCGGCTTACTCGCCTGTCCCCTGATAAGGGGGGTTGCGACCTGCATTCCAACCGAACCGGACTTATCCCCAGGTCCGGTAGGTTCGGTTTCCTAACCGAACCGGACTTATCCCAATCGCGCCCTGAGTTTTTTGTGGAACGGGACTGTTTATCAAACGCTGCAGCTGAAGGTTTTCGCGGAGGAGCCGATGCGGTTGGAATGCAGGTCGCATTTAGGCGAGTCCGCCGCAAAACCGCATCTACCGCCCTGGGGGATTTACGGTGTACTACGCATTCATATTCGGCAATGAATCGAAACCCAGCAACCGCTTTAGTGTCGGTGTGGCGCGCGAGATGACTTCATCAGATACCAATTTGAGGTGTGCTTGTTGTGGTTTCAAGATAGAACGGCAGAAAAAACCGAGTAACCCGACGCGCGGTTCATTCGTTATATTTTTTGAAGAACCGTGCCATATTGCCCCGTTAACAATTAGGACGGATCCCCGCGGTCCACAGATTTGCAACTCGTCGGTGTATTCAACACCCGGTTCAGGGAGTGCTTCAAGCCGTCGGTGGCTTTCTGGCACGCAACTGGTGGCTCCATTTTCAAGCGTCCAGTCATCTAAAAACCAGACGCTGTTAGCAACCAGCGGAAAACTCGGACGTGGTGTCGGCAAAGCAGACAGTGGATAATCGATATGGAGACCGGCATCCGGTGCCCCTGGATAAAGCACATTCACTGTAAAGGAACTCAAGGTGCAATCGGCACCGAGTAGATGCTCCATTGCGGCAAGCATCTTCGGCTGTTGGATCGCCTCTTCAAAAATCTCGCCTTTGTCAACGAGGTTCCAGACGCGTTGTGCGCTGCCATTCGCGAGGTATGTGTGGCTTTTATCGGTTTCTTGCGCTGCCGCAGCAAGTGTCAGAGCACGTTCCCGGAGGTGTGCAGTCGTATCCAGCGGTATCAGGTTTTCCAGAAGTAGAAAACCGTACTGATCGAGTTGTGCTTTTTCAGATTCAGTTAAC